>CAYUYI010000050.1:1429-10425 GCA_964448995.1 uncultured Propionivibrio sp.
CGCCAGACACAGTCGCTGCAGTATATTTCACCGAGCTTCGGCGGTGGCCTCAAGGCACAAGTCGGCTTTGCCGCGAAGGAAGACGGAGTGGACGATAGCAAGTCGAGCACTTCGGCTGCATTGACCTATACAGCCGGCAAGTTCGCCGCGAGTGTGACGGGTGAAACCAAGCGGGCAAACGCCGGCTTTTACGACTCGAGCTTCACCGCAGTTGCGGGCAGCTATGATTTCGATATCGTCAAAATCATGGCTGGCTATGCTGATGGTGGCACCGACCGTCGAGGAACCAGCCTCGGTATCGTCGCGCCGGTGGCGGGCTTCAACATTGGCATGATGTACGGTAAGAACCGCGACACCAAAGACGCAGCGACAGAATTCTTCGTCAATCGCGAAATATTCAAGAACACTTATGCCTATTTGGATTACGGCCACGTCGATTTCAACGATACTTCAGGCAAAAAGGCCTACGCCGTGGGCCTGATCTATGTTTTTGACCTCAAGATTTTTTAATCAATCACCTCAACGCTTGCCAGGAAGCCCGCCGCACAAACCCGGCGGGCTTTTTTCATGCGCGTCCGCAAACGGGTCATGGCGAACTAATCTCAAGATAAAATCTTGGGGTGGAACCATGGAAACCATAACGATTGATACCCCCTCCGTCGGGACGCGGCGTTGCCCCCTGTCGTCATGAACGCCCGAGGCCCGAACGCGTACGCCGGACACGTGGAAGAACTCTGCCACTTGGTGAGCGGTGACGCACGAGTCATGCATTTGCTGCGTTCGGTCGCTTCGTTGGGGCTGGCACAGTGGTGCATTGCGGCAGGCGTCGTGAGAAACCTCGTGTGGGATCATCTGCATGACTTCTCGACCCCGACGGTTCCATCGGATGTCGATGTCCTGATCTTCGACGACATCCATACCGAACCAGCGTACGAGCGGCAGATTGAATCGGCCTTGACTGCGGTGTCCCCCGCCGTGCAGTGGGAGGTCGTCAATCAGGCCACGGTGCACGCCTATACCGGTGATCCGGCACCTTACCGCTCCATTGCCGAAGCCATGTCGCGCTGGGTGGACCCGATGACGGCCGTGGGCGTCTATCTGGCGTACGACGAGACGATCGGCGTCGTTGCGCCGCTGGGGCTGGACGACCTGTTCTCGATGACCGTGCAGCCTCATCTCGTTGCGCCACGTGCCGCCCAGATCTACCGTGACCGTGTCGCGTCCAAGAACTGGACGGCGCGTTGGCCGAAGGTTCGCATCGTCGCCCTGCCCGACGACGCGCGCAATAGTGGCGATGAGCGTGACAACTCGCCCGTCCGATCATGACGCAAAGATCGGCAATTAGAATCCCGCATACCCGTTTGTGTTACGACAAATGATCCAGCCGGGAACAATTGCCATCGTAAAGAGTCATCCGTATGATCCCCGGCATACGCCAATTTCAGTGCGTATGTCGGATGACGCAGCACCAAGGTTTTGGCGCAATCCGGACAACTCGACCATCGATTGATCACAAGGTGAAACATGTTTATCTATGACTACTATCGGGGCAAAACCATCAAGGCCCGGCTGATCATTCTCGGTTTTCTGTACAGCCTCGCGATCATCGCGACCGGCATTACGGCCAAATGTGCCAGCGACACGGTTTTTTACGCGACACTGGCGGCGTCGCTGGTCATCGGCGCGATCACCACAACCATGGGTATCACCTCGATTCTGGAGCCCCTCGGCCGCATCACCGGCTATCTGCAAGACATGGCCAAGGGCGACCTGACCAACACCGTCAAGGCCAAGCGCAAGACCGAATTCAGCGCCGTGCTGAACACCATGCACGACATGCAGCAGTTCCTGAAGACGATGATCGTCGATATTCAAAGCGCTTCCGAACGCCTGGCCGAGGCCGCCAATACGCTCAACACCTCATCAACGCAGATTTCGGCCAGCACCGACGAAGCCTCCGACCAGTCGCTTTCGGTTGCCACGGCCGTCGATCAACTGTCGGCAACTATCACATCGATTTCCGAAAGCTGCGACGACATGAAGCTCAAGGCGGGCGAGACGGAAAAGGCGACGCTCGACGGCGAGAAAATTGTTCTGCACATGACGGCAATCATGCGCGAAATCGAAACCATGGTATCGAGCGCTGCCGCAGCGGTCAGCGATCTCGGCACCAATTCCGACCGTATCGGCGCCATCGTGGTGGCCATCGGTGAAATTGCCGACCAGACCAATCTGCTGGCACTCAATGCCGCCATCGAAGCCGCCCGCGCTGGTGAACAGGGGCGGGGCTTCGCCGTGGTCGCAGATGAGGTGAGAAAACTGGCCGAACGCACCTCCGCTGCCACGCGCGAAATCCAGAACATCATCGGCTCACTCCAGAACGACGTGAAAAACGTTTCGGGGGCCATGGAGAAAAGCGCGGAAAGCGTCAAGAACGGCACGGCCGACGTTCAGCAATCAAGCCAGGCAATGGGGGTGATCAAGGCGCAGATCACTCCGCTGATCGAGCACGTGGCCCAGATCGCGCACGCTTCGGGCGAGCAATCGGCGGCAGCCGGCAACATCACCGCCAGCATGCACCACATTTCCGATGTCATCGTCGATTCGGCCAAGGTAGCGAAACAGACGGAAGGGACCGCCTCCGAACTACTCAAGGCGGCGTCCGATTTGAGAGGCATGGCACGGCGGTTCAGGGTCTAGCAGCTGCCAGCCGAGGAATAATCCGATCATCAGGAGGCAGCGGATCGACGCCGATGTTGATATTGCGCCCGACTCGCGGCAAGATGAAGGCCATGCGTTGATTTCCCCATGCACGGGGGCCGTCTTGACGAGGCGGAATTAACCACAGGGTAACGTTTTGGAAAAACAATGGTCTTTGGAATCCTTCAGCGATGACGGCGCTCGGGTCGAGTTCGTCATTGCCCGGCTGCCTTATCGCGTCGGCCGGGGCAAGGAGAACGATCTGGTCATTGCCAATCTCGGACTCAGCCGGGAGCACGCGACCCTGGCGCGCGACATCACCGGCCAGATTCGTCTGACGGACGAAAACAGC
Organism: uncultured Propionivibrio sp.; assembly: GCA_964448995.1. Taxonomy (GTDB): domain Bacteria; phylum Pseudomonadota; class Gammaproteobacteria; order Burkholderiales; family Rhodocyclaceae; genus Propionivibrio. Next base: position 4,482 of record CAYUYI010000050.1, read on the forward strand.
ACTAACGGCACCTTCGTTAACCGCCAGCGCGTGGAGGGCTACCAGCTCCTCAAAGAAAACGACATCATTCATTTCGCCGGCGCGGAATTCAAATTGCGCCTGATCGTCACCGACACCAACGCGCCGCTGCCGTTCGAAGAAATGCACACCATGCTGATGCCGGCCAACATGGTGCTTTCCGAACGATTCTCCAGCAACGAAACGGAATTCGACGAGCTGCTCATGGGGCAAGGGCTTTCCGGTGCGGCACAACCCATCGTCGATGCCCGGACCCGCCAGGTCGTCGCCTATGAATTACTGGGCCGCGCGAATCACCCCCATTTGCCGAAGTCACCGATGGAACTCTTTGGCCTGGCCGAGTCGATGGATCGCGAAGTTGATCTGAGCATGGCGTTCCGCGATTACGGCTTCCGGAAAATCGGCTCGCGTTTGCCCCAGCATCCACTGTTCATCAATGTCCATCCGAAGGAGACTTTCAGCGAAGTCTTCTTTGCCTCGCTCGAGCGGCTGCGTCATGCGTCGCCGAATCGCGACATCGTGGTGGAGATCCACGAATCGGCCGTCACCGACACCGCCCAGTTGCGCCAGTTCGCCGCCCGCCTCGCGCGCCTCGGCATCCGCTTCGCCTACGACGATTTCGGCGCCGGCCAGGCCCGGTTGCTGGAACTCGCCGACGTCCCGCCGCACTTCGTGAAGTTCGACATGTCGCTGATCCGCAGTCTGCACAAGGCCAGCGAACGCAAGCGCCAGGTGGTCCGGGATCTGGTAAAAATGGTGCTGGCAGCCGGCTCCGTACCGTTGGCCGAGGGCGTCGAGGACGAAGACGAGGCCAGAATCTGCGTCGAAATGGGATTCCAGCTGATCCAGGGCTACCACACCGGCCGACCGCTACAGATCGACGCGCTGTAGCGCACAAGGCCGCCCCCTAGCCGGATACGACCGGCCGCCAGCGTGACGAACAAGTCCGCTGCACCCTAGATTTTTTTCACTTCAATGTTGAGCGTCAGGATGCGATAGGCGATCTGACGCGGTGTCATGCCGAGAATGCGAGCCGCGCGTGCCTGTACCCAGCCGGCCTGTTCGAGGGCGGCAATCACGCGCGCACGTTCGTCGGGCTCCGCCTCCCCGCCTTCCGATGGCAGGCCGGCGTCACCGACGGGAAACGTCACCGACGCCGCGACCGGGCTGGCGACGACGGCCAGTGTTTCCCGCTGCCGATCAACGCGGATCAGATCGGCGTCGATCGATCCCGATTCGGACATGACTGCCGCCCGTTCCAGACAGTTTTCCAGCTCACGCACATTGCCGGGCCAGCCGTACTGGCTCAGGCGACGCATCGCCGCATCGGTCAGCACGAGCCGGCGTCCCTGCGCTTGGCCGATACGCCCGGCGAGGAAATTGGCCAGATCGGGCACATCCTCCAGGCGCTCGCGAAGCGGCGGCAGCATGATCGGCATGACATTCAACCTGTAGTAGAGATCTTCGCGAAAATTGCCGGCATCGACCGCCGTTTCGAGATCGCGATGCGTGGCAGCAATGACGCGAACATCCACCTTGAGTGTGCGCGTGCCACCGACGCGCTCCAGCTCGCCTTCCTGCAGGACACGCAGCAACTTGGCCTGAAATGCCGGGGAGATTTCACCGATCTCGTCGAGAAACAAGGTGCCGCCATCCGCCGCTTCGAAACGCCCCTGGCGTGAGGACACGGCGCCGGTAAATGCGCCCTTCTCATGGCCGAACAATTCGGATTCCAGCAGATTCTCAGGCAACGAGGCACAATTGAGGCGTACGTACGGCCCACTCGAACGCGGCGAATGGTAGTGGATGGCGTTGGCGATCAGCTCCTTGCCGGTACCGGTTTCACCGCGCAACAAGACGGTCGTATTCCATTTGGAAACCATGCGGACCTGGTCGAACACGCGGCGCATGGCGGCCGAGCGGCCGACGATATTATCGAAACCATACTGATGGCGGACCGTACGGCGCAGGCTGTCGCGTTCTTCGACCAGCGTTTTCTTTTCGCGCTCGATATCGAGGGAAAGGCGAACGCTGTGGCCGATCAGGTTGGCCACCATCTCGACAAAGCGCGTGCGTTCATCGAGCAAGCCGTCGTCGGGCGTGTTCGGCTGCACGGCCAGCACCCCCTGAAGCTTCCCGGCGAGGCTGATCGGTGCGGCGATAAAAGGCAGGCGCCGGTCGAAAATCCCGATGCGATTGAGAAAACGCGGTTCATCCCCCACGCGCGCCAAGGCAATGGTGCGTTTTTCATCAAGAATCAGTCCGAGCAGCCCTTCGCCGGGCTGATAACGCACGGCACCGCGTTCGCTTTCGTCCTCGATGCTGACGGCGTGTACGACGAGATCGCCGTTTTCCGGGTCGACCACCGTCACCAGACTGCGACTCATGCCGGCCAGTTCGTCGAGCGTGCGCAGCACTTCGCGCAGCGTGTGACGAAAGTCGAGCGTACGCGACAGGATTTCGCCAACACCATAGAGTGTTTCCAGTTCGATCCGTCGCAGGATGCTGAGACCAGGCCTGCCCGCTTCATTTCCCAGCGCCATGGCCATCACCCTTTGCGCAGCGCAGGCATGACCACGCGCATGCAACATCCGCCCAGATCACCGGTCTCGCCAGAATCGATGACGATGACCCCTTCGTGTTCGGCCGCAACTTGCTGCGCCGAGGAGAGGCCGGTCCCGAGATGACGCCCCCCGACTTTGCGCGTCGAGTAGAACGGTTCGAAGACTTTGAGGCGCAGTTCGACAGGAATTCCGGGGCCGCTATCCTCGATCAGCACTTCGACATTGCCGCTGGCGCTGCGCGTGGTCACGCGCAACTCGCGGCGATGCCATCCTTTGACGTTGATGGCGTCGATGGCATTATCGACAATCGCTTTGAACATCGTGCGCAAACGATTCGGAAAGCCATTGACCGGTGGCATCACGACCTGCGGATGCCATTGCACGGAGATGCCGGCCGCAAGCATTCGTGTTGTCGTCAGGTCGAGGACATCGCGCATGACCTCGTTGATATTGACCGTCGTCTGCGATTCCATCCGATATTCCGGAATGACGCTGCGCAATGTTTCGACCGTCTCGCGACAGGCCGCCAGCACCTCCCGCAGCGCCATGGCAGCGGGGTCCAGTCCGCTGCGCCGTTCGATCATGCTCATGACCGAAGCCATGACATTGACCGGCCCTTCAATCTTGAATACCGCCGCCGAGAGCGATTCATGCAACGCATCGATACGGCTCTCCTCGGCCATCATCGCCTGCAGCTGCGCCAGACGGGTTTTTTCCTGCTCGGCCCGCTGACGCGTTGTCTCGCGCGCGATCAGCAGCAGATAGCGCTCATCACGTCGATGAAAGAAGGCATCGGCGTCACCGCTATCGTGCTTGACCCAGATCCCGGCGCATGAAAACCAGCGTGGACCGCCACTCGATTCGAGGCGAATTTCGTGTTCGCCAAACGCCTGTTCGCCCGCCCGCGCCGGCCGCAGCCGATCTCCCATGCCGGTGCGAATGGCATTGAGGATCAGCGTCGCCGGCTCGGCCATGCGCAGATCCCCCATCAGTTTCTTGTATTCGTGATTGTCGAGAATCACCTTGTCGCGGCTGTCGAGTAACGCAATCACCAGCGGGGCCGAATCAACTACCGACTCGATCAGCGCCTTCTGTTCCCCCACCTCGGATTCGAGCCAGTGCAGCCGTGTGACGTCGCGCTGTATACCGAGGTAATGCGTGATTTCGCCGTCCCCATCGCTCACCGGCGTGATCACCAGATCCGCGAGATACTTGCTGCCATCCTTGCGCCGATTGACGAGCCGCCCGCTCCACGCCAGCCCACGCGAGATCATGGCCCACATCTCCTCGTAAACCGTGACGGGCGTCGACTTGTTGGAAAGCAGGGACTGGTTGGCGCCGATCAGTTCTTCCAGCGCATAACCGGTCATCCGCGCAAATGCCGGATTGACGTAGAGAATCCGTGCATTGACATCGCTGATCGAAATGGCGAGATCCGCCTGCTCGACTGCTTGCTGGAACATCTGCGGCACGATGGCACCCGCTGGCTCCGGCATTTCCGGGATCGCTGTCGTCTTGCCGGAAACCGGCTTGGATTCGGGGTAGCTCATGATCGGTTTCGTCTTCCTTTGACGGAACCCGATGCAGGTTCCATGCCATTGGCGACTGCGGCAAACCGCAGGCGGGCAGCGCGCTGTCGTGTTTCCCGCAAAGTGTAGGACTTGCGACATTCGCTTGGCGCCTCGCCAGGGGCGCCGACAACGGTAAGAACTTCGTCCAAACACCTTATCGGTGCAGGGTTTTTTCATCATGCACGCTTTCGGGCAGCGTGCGCTTCGAACCGCTGGCACGGATCGTGATAACAGCAGGACAAACGGTCGGCGATCGCGGCCTCCGGGCCCGCGCCGAATTGATCCACCCTGCTGGTGAAGCGATATGCGTGACCATCTTGTCCTGTTGATTTCGACCGCCCTCGTCAACAACGTGGTGCTGGTCAAGTTCCTCGGCCTCTGCCCGTTCATGGGCGTTTCGAAGCGCATCGACAGTGCGCTCGGCATGGGCATGGCGACCACCTTCGTCATCGTGCTGGCCGCTGCCGTTTGCTGGAACATCGAGCACTGGCTGCTGGCGCCACTCGGCCTGAGCTATCTGCGCATCATTTCCTTCATCCTCGTTATCGCCGCCATCGTTCAATTCACCGAGATGGTCATCCACAAGATGGCGCCGGCGCTGTACCAGACCCTCGGCATCTACCTGCCGCTGATTGCCACCAACTGCGCCGTCCTCGGGCTCTCGCTGATCAACATCCAGGAGAACCACAGTTTCGTGACGACACTCATCTATGACTTCGGCTCATCGGTCGGCTTCAGCCTGGCCATGGTCATGTTCGCCGGCATGCGTGAGCGCCTGGCCTTGGCCCGCGTACCGGAAGTCTTCAGCGGCGCGCCGATCGCCTTCATCCTCGCCAGCCTGATGTCGTTGGCCTTCATGGGCTTTTCGGGACTGAACCTCAAGTGAACGCAGAAACGTTAACCACCATCCAATAGGAGACTGCGATGTTTGCCGCCATTGCTAGCCTGACCGTCCTGGGCGCCGTTCTCGGACTGGGCCTCGGTATCGCTGCCATCCGCTTTGCTGTCGACGGCGATCCGCTGGTTGATGAAATCGCGGCCCTGCTGCCCGGAACGAATTGCGGTCAATGTGGCATGGCGGGCTGTTCGCAAGCCGCCCAGGCCATCGCCGACGGCTCGGCGACAGTCACGGTCTGTCCGGGTGGCGGCAGGGCGTTGGCAGCGGCGCTGGCCGAAAAACTCGGCATCTCGATAGACCTCGATGCGGTAGGCGATGATGGCCCGAAGATCGCCGAAGTCGCCGAGGAAATCTGCATCGGTTGCTGCCGGTGTCTCAAGGTGTGCCCGACGGATGCGCTGATCGGTGCGCCGAAACAGATCCACAACGTCATTCGCGAAGCCTGTACCGGCTGTGCCGCCTGCGTCGAGCGTTGTCCGACTGAAGCCGTGACGATGAAGCCCCTCCCCGTCACGCTTCAACATTGGGTGTGGCCCAAGCCGGCGACAGCCACGCCTGCCTGAGGAAACGACCATGGGCCACTTTAAAGATTTTCTGCACACGCTGGCCGCGCCGAAGTGGGGGGTCCATCCGGACGACCACAAACGCCCCGCAGCCGATGCTCCGTTGCGCCAACTGCCTTTGCCGACACGACTGTTCATCCCCCTCCTACAGCATGTCGGACAGCCGGCACGCCCCATCGTGCTGGTTGGGCAGAAGGTGCATCAGGGTCAGTTGATTGCCGAGCCGCAGGGTCGAATTTCCGCCCCAGTGCATGCATCCACTTCAGGTACCATCGCGGCAATCGGCGAGACACCGCACCACACCCCTCGGGATTGCCGTTCATGGCCATC
>CAYUYI010000050.1:10435-10813 GCA_964448995.1 uncultured Propionivibrio sp.
TGGCAAGGAGCGGGCCATCGAAAGCGAGATCCCGGCCGATCCGTTTCTGCTCTCCCCCGAGGAAATCACGGAGCGCATCAGCACTGCCGGCGTCGTCGGCCTCGGCGGGGCCACCTTTCCCTCGTCGGTCAAGCTGGCGCTCGGCAAGCGTTCGAAGATTTCGACGCTGATCGTCAACGGCGGCGAATGCGAGCCCTATCTTTCCTGCGATGACCGCATCATGCGCGATCAGGCTGCCGGTGTCGTCGACGGCATACGGCTGATGTTGCACTGCACCGGCGCCAGCGAAGCCCTGGTCGGCATCGAGGACAACAAGCCGGAGGCCATCGCCGCAATGCACCGCGCCGCCAGCCGCTTCGCCGAAATCAAGGTTCGCCC
>CAYUYI010000051.1:0-10747 GCA_964448995.1 uncultured Propionivibrio sp.
GCCGTCCAGTTCGTAGCGCATGTCGATCTGCCGGGAAATGCGGTTGAGCAGTTGCGGCAGCGTCTGGTCGATGGCATTCAGCGTGACGAAACCGCTGATGCCGGGATGGATGTCGACGTTGAGCTTGGCGTCGCGCGCCAGCGCGAAAAGCAGATCGGGGGCCCGGACATTGTTGACGACGACGCTGTAAGTCTCGGTTCTGGCGCCAGTCCGCGGTTTCGGCGGGGTGATGTCCGGCTGGACCGGTTGCGGGATGGTGCCCGGCACGGCTTGCAGGCTCTCGGCGCGCAGATGCGAATTCGACGGTTCTTTGAGCGTCGGCGCGGCGCAGGCGGCAAGGAGAAGTGCGGTCAGAGAAGTGCCAACAGTTCTCAGCATGCTTTGTCCTGTCAAATGATGTTATGAATCAAATTTATCATAACATGTTAGAAGTGTTATGCAAGTTACTGATTATTAGTCGGATTGCCTTTTTGAAAAGTGTTGCATTTAATCAACGCAGTTTACTGACCGCCCGCACGTAAAAGCCGCTCGCCGGATTGGCTCGGATGATTCTGCTCAATTCGGTCTGCGCGGCCTCAAGCGTCGGGAAGTCGCCGTAGATGACGCCATAGCGGTCGCGTCCGCTCAGCCGTGAGTGGTAAACGCGGATTTTCTGCGGATCCAGGCCTTTGGTGCCGTTTTCAAGGAAAATTTCCACGAGCTTCGGATTGTCCCCGTCGGTGCGCAGCAATTGAATGAAGTGATGCGAATCCGGCACCTCGCGGAGCCACGCATCGGTGGCTGCGATGCGCTCGGCGAGATGCGGGGGAGGGGCCTTGGCGGCGGTCGGGCTGGGTGTTTCGGGCGTTGAGGGCTGCGCTGTCGTTTGCTCGGGTGACTGCGCCGGAATTTCTTTGACCGATTCGGCGGCCTGCGTTCGGGCCGGGGCGGACGCTATCGCGGCCAGCGCGGGCTCGGCGGATGGCGTGGTGATCGCTACGGCAACATTGCCGTTCATGCTGTAACTGCCGGCGATGAAGGCGGTGCCGGCAATGGCTAGCGCAGCCAATCCGGCGAAGGCCCAGGTGCTGGGCCGTGCGCGGATGTCGCGCATTGGTCTGAATTGAGCATCGCGAATGGCCGCCTTGATCTGTTTGCGGTCCACCAGGTGTTTGTCTTCGGAAAAGGCCGACAGCAACGCCTTGTCGGCGAGAATGTTGATTCGCCGCGTCAAGCCTTCGGATGCGTGGCTGATGAGTTGGATGGCGCCGGGGGTAAACAGGTCCGGGCCATGATAACCGGCGGCGCGAATGCGGAACATGAGATAGGTGCCGATGTCGTGATGGCGCAGGGGCTCCAGGGCAAAATTGTGCGTGATGCGCTCCTTGAGTTGGCGCATGCCTGTTTCGGCGAGACGCTCGTCCAGTTCGGGCTGGCCGAAAAGAACGATGTGCAGCAGTTTGTGCCGGTTGCTTTCGAGATTGGAGAGCAGGCGAATCTCTTCCAGCGATTCCGGGGGCATCGCGTGGGCTTCGTCGACCATGACAACAACCTGACGTCCCTCAGCATAAATCTCGATCAGGCGATCCTGTAACGCCCGGATGAGCGAATGAAGGCGTCCTTCGGGGAGCTTGAGTTCGAGTTCCTCGGCGATGGCGTAGAGAATTTCGTCGCGGGAGAGCGAGGGGTTGGCAAGGTAGACGGTATCGACGTTCTTGGGCAGTCGCTCGAGCAACATCCGGCAGAGCATTGTCTTGCCGCTGCCCACTTCGCCGCTGACCTTGACGATTCCTTCGTCATGGGTGATGGCGTAGATCAGTGCTTCCAGCGTGGCGCCGCGATTGGCGCCCGTGAAAAAGAATTCGGTATGCGGTGTGATGCGGAATGGAGATTCGCGGAGTCCGAAATGTTCGAGATACATCACTGCTCCTTGGCAAGGGATTCCATCCGGTTATAGAGCGTGGTGCGGTTGATGCCAAGCAGGCGAGCCGCCTGGCTGACATTGCCGTGCGTGAGCCGCAGGGCGGACTCGATGTAGTTCTTTTCGGTTTCGGCAAGGAGGGCTGCCAGGCTGAAGGCTTCCTCGCGTTGCAGGCGCTCACACGCTTCGGCGATCATCGCGTCGTTTTCCACGGGCGGTGTCGTCACGATGGGGGTTGGGGCGGGCGTTTCTTCGTCGATCAGGTCAAGTTCGCTTTCCAGCGCCGCCCGGTCGACGATGGCGCCCGGATGTTTGGCGGTCAAGCGGATGACGATGTTACGCAGTTCGCGCACGTTTCCGGGAAAGCTGTAGCGCAGCCACAGCGCGCGGGCCTCGGGCGACAGGGAGAAGGGCGGCTGTGCCGATTGTTCGGCATAGCGGGTGCGAAAGTGGTCGAGCAGCAGAAGCTTGTCCTCCCCCATCTCCCGCAAGGGCGGGGCGACGATCGAGAACACGGACAGGCGATGGTAAAGATCTGCGCGGAAGCGTCCTTGGCGGACTTCCTTGCGCAAATCTCGGTTGGTGGCAGCAATGATGCGGGCCCGGCTGATGCGCTTCTGGGTTTCGCCGACGCGCTGGTATTCCCCGTTTTCGAGCACGCGCAGCAGCTTGGCCTGGAGTTCGAGTGGCAGTTCGCCGATTTCATCGAGGAACAGCGTGCCGTCACCTGCGTCCTCGAAATATCCGGATTTGGCCGTGTTGGCGCCAGTGAACGCCCCTTTGGCATAGCCAAACAGCGTCGGCTCGACCAGGCTGGGCGAGATCGCCGCACAGTTCAGCGCGAAGAAAGGCTTCCCGCGTCGTCGCGTTTCTTCGTGCAAGCAGGTGGAGGCGACGATTTCCTTGCCGCTGCCGGATTCGCCTTCGATCAGTACGGGGAAAGGCGAGTCGGCATAGTGCTGCAACTGTTGCCGCAGTTTTTGCATGGCCGGGCTGTTGCCGAGCAGGGGTGAAGCGGTGGCAGCCGATTGCTTGGGGTCTGGCCCGCCGAAGTCGAGCGCATGTCGCAGAATCTGCAAAAGGTCGCCCGGGGCGCAGGGCTTGGCGACAAAATCGGTGGCGCCCAGCGCGCGCGCGTGCCGGGCATTGTCCTCGTCGTTCTGGCCCGAGAGGATGATGATGCGAGTATCAGGTGAGGCCTTGATCAATTCGCTGATCAAGGCGAATCCCTCGTCCGGACGGTGTGGGTACGGTGGCAGACCCAGATCGACGAGCGCCAGTTCGGGGGGGCGGCGTAACTGCCGCAGAAGCTGCAGGCAATGAGGCCGAGCCGGGCTGGTGACGATCTCGAATGTGCCGCCGAGCGAAAGGCTCAGCGTGTCCGTGATCAGCGGGTCGTCGTCAACGATCAGCAGAAGCGGTTTTTCTGCGGCAAGCGTTTCGTCGTTGTCGGTCATTGGCTTGACGCTCCGGTTTGAATCATCCAGACCGGTTCATTATTCCACATTTGTATGGCCTTGTATTTTTTACGGCGGAAAATGCCTTCGGGTATAATAGCCGGCTATTTCGATCTGGGAAGCATTCGTGTCAGCCGATACACTGGTGAGCATCACCGATCTCAATTTCTCTTACGATGAGAGAGCGATCCTCAAGGGAATCAATATGGAGATTCCCCGGGGCAAGCTCGTCGCCATCATGGGTAACTCGGGATGCGGTAAGACGACCCTGTTGCGCCTGATCGGTGGGCAGCTCAAGCCGACCAATGGGTCGCTGCTGGTCGACGGCCAGTCCGTTCCCGGGATGAGCCATGCGGAACTGTATGCCATGCGTCGGCGCATGGGCATGTTGTTCCAGTTTGGTGCGCTGTTTACCGATATTTCGGTGTTCGACAATGTCGCCTATCTCATGCGCGAACACACCGATCTGTCGGAAGAGATTATCCGCGACATGGTGTTGATGAAGCTGAATGCCGTGGGGTTGCGCGGTGCGCACGAACTGATGCCGTCGGAGTTGTCGGGCGGCATGGCGCGGCGGGTGGCGCTGGCGCGAGCGATTGCGCTCGATCCGATGTTGATCATGTACGACGAGCCGTTTGCCGGACTCGATCCGATTTCGATGGGGGTCATCGGTCAGTTGATCCGCAAACTCAACGATGCGCTTGGGGCAACCACGCTGCTGGTCACCCATGATGTGCAGGAGGCGCTGTTGATCGTCGATTATGTCTATTTTGTGTCTGACGGGCAGATCGTCGCGCAAGGGACGCCAGACGAGATCCGGGCGTCCGAAGATCCGTTCGTGCATCAGTTTGTTTATGGTGAAGCAGACGGGCCGGTGCATTTCCATTATCCCGCCGTGCCGTTCGACAGCGAGTTGATGCGGGAGGGCGCCCATGCCTGAACGAGCGGTTTCCCTTCTTGTTCGGATTGTCCGGGGAGTCGGGCATCGCGTTAACAACGCCTTGCAGCGGCTCGGTTTTGCGGCCCGGTTCTTTTTCATGGTACTGGTTTATTCCGGGCAGTCGTTCCGGCGCTTGAACCTGACGATCCGCGAAATCTATTTCTCCGGATTTCAGTCGTTGCTGATCATCCTGGTTTCCGGTTTGTTCATCGGCATGGTGCTCGGCATGCAGGGTTATGAGACCTTGCAGCGCTATGGTTCGTCCGAGGCGCTTGGCGTTTTGGTGGCGCTGTCGCTGACACGCGAACTCGGCCCGGTCGTTTCTGCCCTGTTGTTCGCCTCGCGCGCCGGGTCGTCCATTACGGCCGAGATCGGGCTGATGAAAGCGACCGAACAACTGACGGCGATGGACATGATGGCAGTCAACCCGATTGCCCGGGTGGTGGCGCCTCGTTTCTGGGGGGGGGTGATCTCGATGCCTTTGCTGGCGGCGCTCTTCTCAAGTGTGGGCGTATTCGGCGGTTATCTGATCGGTGTCGTCTTCATCGGGGTCGATGAAGGGGCTTTCTGGTCGCAAATGCAGGGGTCGGTCGATTTTCGTTTCGATGTTTGGAACGGGATCGTCAAGAGTTTTGTTTTTGGGGTCGCAGTTTCCTTGATTGCCGTTTTTGAAGGCTATGACGCCACGCCGACGGCTGAAGGCGTTTCGTCGTCGATCAAGCGGACCGTGGTGTATTCGGCGCTGGCCATTCTGGCACTGGATTTCGTGTTGACCTCGTTCATGTTCCGGGGGATGTAATGAGTCGTAAGTTGATTGATCTTTGGGTCGGGTTTTTTGTGTTGATCGGATTTGCCGCAGTGTTGTTTTTGGCGCTACGGGTCGGCAACGTCTCGTCAGCCAATTTTGCCGAGACATACCAGCTCACGGCCAAGTTTGATAACATCGGAGGCCTGAAGGTGCGCGGTCCGGTCAAAAGCGCCGGGGTGGTTGTCGGGCGTGTCGCCGAAATCGGGTTTGATCCGCAGACGTATGAAGCCGTGGTGACGGTGACGATTGACAGTCGATATCGTTTTCCCAAGGATACATTTGCCTCGATCCTGACGGCCGGCCTGCTGGGTGAGCAGTACATCGGGCTTGATGCGGGCGGCGACGAAAAGATGTTGAAGGGCGGTGACGTGTTCAGCAAGACACAGTCAGCGGTGGTGTTGGAAAAATTGATCAGCCAGTTCATGTTCAACAAAGCGTCCGAAGGTCCGGACAAGAAATAACTGAAGAAGGGGTCCTAAGTGAAAGCTCATCAAGCCAAGCGTGCGTGTTCCGTGGCGATTGCCGCTGCTTTCGCGGCCCTCCTGACCGGGTGTGCCACGACGGCCGAAAATCCCAAGGATCCCTATGAGGGCTTCAATCGGGCCATGTTCCAGGTCAATGAAGGGATCGACGTGGTTCTCAAGCCGGTGGCGCAGGGGTATGACACGGCGGCCCCGCTTCCGGTCAAAGCCGGGGTGGGGAATTTCTTTGGCAATCTGTCGGATGCCTGGACTTCGGTCAACAATTTCCTGCAGGGCAAGGGCAGCGATGGCTTGTCCGATGCCGGGCGATTCCTGATCAATACCACGGTCGGTATTGGGGGGGTGTTTGATGTCGCCAGCGAGATGGGATTGGAAAAGCGCTCCGAGGACTTCGGTCAGACGTTGGCCGTCTGGGGCGTAGGCGAAGGTCCCTATTTCTACTGGCCGATCATCGGGCCACGTACGACGCGTGATACCTTCGGCTGGGCGGTCGATACCTATGCTGATCCGGTTCCCCACCTGAATGATGTGGCGTTGCGTAATTCCCTGACCGGCGTGCGTTTGGTCGATCATCGGGCCAGTCTGCTACCGACCGATAAAGTGGTCGAAGAGGCGGCGTTCGACAAGTACAACTACATTCGTGATGCCTATCTGCAGAATCGTCGGAGCGAGATCAAAGACGGTAACAGCAGTCGTTGAGGTGTTGTGACTTCGCCGGTAGTCGGTTTAATTGTTGGAAGGAATGTGGTGAGATGAAGTCGTTGTATTCGCTGTTTGTGGGGTTGTTGGTGGCGTCCTCGCTGGCTTTTGCACAAGAAGATCTGCCTGATGCAATGGTCAAGAAGGTGACGGAGGACGTCCTGACGGTCGTGCGCCAGGACAAGGATATCCAGAACGGGAATACGAAGAAGGCGATTGCGCTGGTCGAAGTCAAGGTCTTGCCGTACTTCAACTTCCAGCGCATGACTGCCTTGGCCATGGGGCGTGACTGGAACAAGGCGAATCCCGAGCAGAAAAAGCGTCTGGCCGAAGAATTCAAAACCCTGCTGGTTCGGACCTATTCCAACGCGTTGACCGGCTACCGCGATCAAACGGTGCGTTACAAACCGCTCAAGATGCAGCAGGGCGATGACGAGGTGGTCGTGAGAACCGAGATCGTCCAGCCGGGCAGCAAGCCGATCCAACTCGATTATTCGGTCGAAAAACAGGAAGGCAACGGCTGGAAGGTTTTTGATGTCGTCGTCGCAGGCGTCAGCCTGGTCAGCAATTATCGTGACACCTTCAACCAGGAAGTGCGCGCCAGCGGCGTGGATGGTCTGATCCAGATGCTGGCGAACAAGAATAAACAGAACGATCCCGGCAAGAAATGATCTCTCAGAACGAGACTGGCCTGCAGGTTTCAGGCACCATGCTGAATACCAATGCGACCGCCCTGCTTCAAGCAGGGCGTGATTGTTTACGCAAGGCAAGTGGCAAGAAAGCAATGCTCGTCGATCTGGCAGCGGTCGAAGACACCGATGCTTCTGCCCTTGGTGTGGTGTTCGCGTGGTTGCGCACGGCGAAGAAATCCGGGATCGATCTGCGGATTGCCAATATTCCTGCCAGCATGATCAGTCAGGCCAAGCTCTACGGCGTCTACGAGACTCTGCCGTTCGCCTGAGTGGCGGCGGTTGTTTCGAGGTTGTCAGTATGAGTATCGCCGTCGCCATTCAGCAGGTCGTCAAGGATTTTCCGGGTCTGCGAGCGCTGGACGGCGTTTCGCTGAAAATTGCCGAGGGCGAGTTTTTCGGATTGCTGGGCCCCAACGGCGCCGGCAAGACGACATTGATTTCCTGTCTGGCTGGCCTGGTCAGGCCGACTTCGGGGCGACTCTCGATTCTTGGGCATGATGTCCTGACCGATTACCGAGAAGCGCGGCGATGCCTCGGTGTCGTGCCGCAGGAACTGGTGTTCGATCCTTTTTTCAGTGTGCGCGAAACCCTGCGTTTCCAGTCGGGGTACTACGGTATCCGCCACAACGATGACTGGATCGATGAAATTCTTGCCAACCTTGATCTGACGGCCAAGGCCGAGACCAACATGCGCCGGTTGTCGGGCGGCATGAAGCGGCGGGTACTGGTCGCGCAGGCGCTCGTGCATCGCCCGCCGGTGATCGTGCTCGACGAACCGACGGCTGGCGTCGATGTCGAGTTGCGCCAGACGCTGTGGCAATTCATTCAGCGTCTGAATCGGGAAGGGCATACGATTATCCTGACCACGCACTATCTGGAAGAGGCCGAGGCTTTGTGCGGGCGGATCGCCATGCTCAAGCAAGGGCAGGTCGTGGCGTTGGATACCACGCAAAACCTGCTGGCGCGTTTTTCCGGACACACCCTGAATCTGCGTCTGCGGCCGGGGGCGGTATTGCCGGCGTCGTTGATTGCGCGGGCGACCGCTGTCAATGGTGGGTGGTCCGTCCGTATCGCCGGCTTCGAGGAGATCGAGCCTGTTCTGGCCGGTTTGCGTGAAGGCGGCTGTGCGCTGGAGGATTTTCAGTTGGCACAGACCGATCTCGAAGACGTTTTCGTCCGCCTCATGCAGGGGACGAGGCCATGACCAGTTTCCGGACACTGTTCTACAAAGAGGTGCTGCGTTTTCGCAAGGTGGCTTTCCAGACGATTGCCGCGCCGGTCCTGACGGCCTTGCTCTACCTGCTGATTTTCTCGCACGTGCTTGATGCTCAGGCGCAGGTCAACGGCGTGCGCTACGCCGCTTTCCTGATCCCCGGCCTCGTGATGATGTCGGTCCTGCAAAACGCCTTTGCCAACAGTTCTTCGAGCCTGATTCAATCCAAGGTGACGGGCAATATCGTCTTCGTCCTGCTGCCACCGATTTCACATGCCGAGTTCTTCCTGGCGTACATGCTGGCTGCGGTGATGCGCGGGGCGATGGTCGGCATCGGCGTGTTTGCCGTGACCTTCTGGTTTGCGCCGTCGGCCCCGGTGGCGCCGCACTGGATTCTGCTCTTCGGCGTGATCGGCGGTGGCATCATGGGGTCACTCGGCATCATTGCCGGCATCTGGGCCGACAAATTCGACCAATTGGCGAGCTTCCAGAATTTTGTGATCATGCCCCTGACCATGCTTTCCGGCGTGTTCTACTCGATCCATTCGTTGCCGTGGTTCTGGCAGCAAGTTTCACATTTCAATCCCGTGTTTTACCTGATCGATGGCTTTCGTTACGGCTTTTTCGGCGTCTCCGACGTGGCGCCGGAGGTTAGTCTGGCAGTCGCAGGTACATGCCTCGCAGCTGTCGCGGCAGGGACTTACTCGCTGCTGAAGAGCGGCTACAAATTGAGGTACTGATCCGATGAAACCCGAACAAGTCCAGCAAATCATCGCGGCGGGGATTCCCTGCGAAGGGCTCAGCGTCCAAGGTGACGAGAACTATCCGAAGGCGCTGATCGTCAGTTCTCAGTTCATCGGCAAATCGCGGATTCAGCGGCAACAGATGGTCAATGCGTTGCTGAAACCCTATTTCGACAGTGGCGAATTGCACTCATTGCAGATGCAGACGATGACCCCGGATGAATGGAGTGCGGCACGTGGATAAACTATTGATTCAGGGTGGTGTGCCGCTTTCCGGGGATGTCGCTATCTCCGGCGCGAAGAATGCCGCGCTGCCGATTCTTTGTGCCTGCCTGCTGACGTCCGAACCGTTGCAGTTGACGAACGTACCGCACCTCAACGACATCGCGACGATGTTGCGCCTGATCGGCCAGATGGGGGTCGAGGTGACGATGGACGGCAATGACGGACTGATTCTCGACAGCCGCGGCCTCAACAATCCGTTGGCGCCGTACGAGATGGTCAAAACGATGCGCGCGTCGATCCTCGTGCTCGGCGCCTTGGTCGCGCGTTGCGGCGAAGCGCGCGTGTCGTTGCCGGGCGGTTGCGCCATCGGTGCGCGTCCGGTCGATCAGCACATCAAGGGCCTGCAGGCGATGGGGGCCGAGGTCGGCGTCGAGCACGGCTACGTGCATGCCAAGGCGAGTCGTCTCAAAGGCGCGCGCATCGTCACCGACATGGTGACGGTCACTGGCACCGAGAACCTGATGATGGCCGCCGTGCTGGCCGACGGCGAGACGGTGATCGAGAACGCTGCACGCGAACCCGAAGTCGTCGATCTGGCCAACTGCCTGACCGCCATGGGCGCGCACATCGTCGGTGCCGGCACGGACCGCATCGTGATTCAGGGCGTCGAGCGCCTGCACGGCGCGACGCACGCGATCATGCCGGACCGCATCGAAACCGGCACCTATCTTTGCGCGGCGGCGGCGACCGGCGGCAGCGTGCGGTTGACGCAGACCTCGGCAAGCTATCTTGATGCGGTGATCGACAAGTTGCGCGAGGCGGGCTGCGAGATCGCTTGCACGCCGAACGAAATCGCGCTCAAGGCGCCGGCACGTCTCAAGGCAGTCAGCGTGCGCACCGAGCCGTATCCGGCCTTTCCGACCGACATGCAGGCGCAGTTCATGGCGATCAACAGCGTTGCCGACGGGACGGCGCTGATCCGTGAAACAATCTTCGAGAACCGTTTCATGCATGCGGTGGAGTTGATCCGGCTTGGCGCCAACATCAAGCTCGACGGCAACAACGCTGTGGTCACCGGCGTGCCGCGCCTCGATGGCGCGACGGTCATGGCCACCGATCTGCGCGCTTCGGCCAGCCTGGTGATCGCTGGCCTGATTGCGCAGGGTGAGACACTGATCGAGCGGATTTACCATCTTGATCGTGGCTACGAGCGGATCGAGGAAAAGCTTGCGCGACTCGGCGCAAGCGTCCGGCGAGTCAGGTAGAATCGCTTCTTTATCGAATTGAATCCAAAGGAAAATCCCCGTGGATGGCATCACCATTGCCCTGTCGAAGGGCCGCATTTTTGAAGAAACCTTGCCGTTGCTCGCGGCAGCCGGCATCGAGCCGCTGGAGAATCCGGAAACCTCGCGCAAGCTGATCATTCCAACCAACCGCGAGGATGTGCGCGTGGTCATCGTGCGTGCGACCGATGCGCCGACCTATGTGCAGTACGGTGCCGCGGACATCGGTGTGGCGGGCAAAGACGTGTTGATCGAGCACGGCGGCGACGGCCTCTACCAGCCGCTCGACCTCAAGATTGCCAAGT
>CAYUYI010000052.1:0-2334 GCA_964448995.1 uncultured Propionivibrio sp.
AAATCGCTGCTGCGTGCAAGGAAACAAGCAGCCCATCGAGAAGGCGGGAACGACGCAGTTCGATGGAAATCGAAGACTGCATCGTTCTGCCGGCGACTAGATCTTCCGGAAAGCGAGGGTCGCGTTTGTTCCGCCGAAACCGAAGGAGTTAGAAAGCGCTACATCAATCTTCATCTGGCGCGCTTGGTTCGCACAATAATCAAGATCGCAATCGGCATCCTGATTGAAGATGTTGATGGTTGGTGGCGAAACCTGATGATAAATTGCCAGTGTCGAGAAAATCGCTTCAACACCGCCTGCTGCGCCCAGCAGATGACCCGTCATCGACTTGGTCGAGTTGACCACCAGCCTTTTCGCGTGATCTCCGAAGGCACGCTTAACGGCAGTGGTTTCGGCCTTGTCGCCCAGCGGCGTAGATGTGCCGTGAGCATTGAGGTAATTGACATCGTCAGCATTAATGCCAGCGTTACGCATCGCGTTGCTCATACAGCGTGCGGCACCTGATCCATCTTCGCAGGGAGCAGTCATGTGATTGGCATCGGCACTCATGCCAAAACCAGCCAGTTCAGCGTAGATTCTGGCACCACGAGCTTTGGCGTGCTCATATTCCTCGAGTACCACTACGCCGGCGCCTTCGGACAGAACGAATCCGTCACGATCCTTGTCCCACGGACGGCTGGCTGTTTTTGGATCATCATTGCGCGTCGATAGTGCTCGTGCGGCGCAGAAGCCACCGACTCCGAGCGGCGAAACTGTCGATTCCGCTCCGCCGGCAATCATGATGTCAGCATCACCGTACTCAATGAAACGGGCAGCATCGCCAATACTGTGTGTCGCTGTAGCGCAGGCACTAACGATGGCGATGTTCGGTCCTTTATAACCATACATGATCGACAGGTTACCCGAGATCATGTTGATGATTGATCCGGGAACGAAGAAAGGCGAAACTTTCCTGATTCCGGAAGCGTTGAATTCGTCGCGGGTGTTTTCAATCATCGGCAGGCCTCCGATGCCCGATCCGATGGAAATGCCAATACGATCAGCGTTTGCTGGATTGGCCTCTAAACCAGCGTCTTTGATGGCTTCGATGCCGGCGGCCATGCCGTAGTGGATGAATGTATCCATGCGGCGAGCATCCTTGACCGGGATGTACTTGCTGACATCAAAATCCTTCACCTCGCCTGCGATGTGCGTTGAAAAGGTCGAGGCATCGAAGCGAGTGATCTTGTCGATTCCCGAGCGGCCGGCCAGAATGTTCTGCCATGCCTGTTCGATGGTATTGCCTACCGGCGAGATAATGCCCAGACCGGTGATAACGACTTTACGACGTGACAATTTCTTCTCCGGGTAACAGGAAAACCGATTGGTGAAATGAGGAAACTACGAACTGCGGAGTGATATTGCTCCGCAGTTCTGCAAAGGAGACACGTTACTTCTTGTGGGAAACGACGTAGTCGATCGCTTGCTGAACGCTGGTGATTTTTTCGGCTTCGTCGTCCGGAATCTCGCACTCGAACTCTTCCTCAAGCGCCATCACCAATTCAACTGTATCCAGCGAATCCGCGCCAAGATCATCCACGAAAGAGGATTCGTTCTTGATGTCTGCTTCATTGACGCCCAGTTGCTCGGCGACGATCTTTCTGACGCGTTGTTCGATGTTATCCATTTAAGTGCTCCTTCCCAAGGTTGATAAGGATGAAACAGGACTGTTCCATTCTAGCAAAACGACCGGATCTAACCAAACAAACAGGCAGGCGAGCCGGTCATAACCGCCTGCGGCCCTTGCGGGCGTTAATCCATGTACATGCCGCCATTGACGTGAATCGTCGCTCCCGTAATATAGCCAGCGTCGGCAGAGGCCAGAAAGCCGACTGCGGCAGCCACATCTTCAGGTGCTCCGAAACGCCCAAGGGGAATGCCGGAGGCCAATGATTCCTTCTGTTTTTCGTCGAGAGTCCGGGTCATCCTTGTGTCGATGAATCCCGGGGCGACGCAGTTCACCGTAATGTTCCGGCTGCCGAGTTCCCGCGCCAGCGCCTTGGTCATGCCCGCTAACCCGGCTTTCGACGCGCAATAATTCGCCTGACCCGGATTCCCTGCATGCCCAACCACCGATGATATATTGATGATGCGTCCAGAACGCGCTTTCATCATGCCACGCATTACGGCGCGCGACATTCGGAAAACCGCCTTAAGATTGGTGTCGATGACCACGTCCCAGTCTTCGTCTTTCATGCGCATGGCGAGGTTGTCGCGTGTGACGCCAGCGTTGTTGACGAGGATCGAAACCGGACCATACTCCCGTTCGATCATGGCAACAGTCGCCTCAAGCTG
>CAYUYI010000052.1:2434-10653 GCA_964448995.1 uncultured Propionivibrio sp.
AGCACTTTGCCCGGGCCACACTCGGCAACGGTCGTAACGTTCATCGTCGCAATCTTCTGCATTGTCTCGACCCAACGCACCGGTGAGTAAGCTTGGCGAACAAGTGCATCTTTGATTTTCATCGGATCGGTTTCAATAGCAACGTCAACGTTATTGACCACCGGAATTTTTGGTGCCAGAAAGTCGAGTTCGGTCAACCGGGCTGCCAAACGATCTGCCGCCGGACGAATCAGCGACGAGTGGAATGGCGCAGACACGGGCAGCAGTACGGCGCGCTTGGCGCCGCGAGACTTGCAGCCCTCGCAGGCGGCTTCAACAGCGGCCTTGCTCCCGGCAATCACGGTTTGTCCCGGGCCATTGAAATTGACAGGCTCGACGACCTCACCGTTGCCGATTTTTTCTGCCGCTTCAATGCACGCTTCACGGATCTTGTCGTCGTCAAGATTTAGGATGGCTGCCATGGCTCCTGTGCCCACGGGCACCGCTTCCTGCATGGCGGTTGCACGCAGGCGAACAAGTGGAACCGCATCCTTGAACCCGATGACACCGGCCGCCACCAGTGCGGAATATTCGCCAAGGCTATGGCCTGCTACGACCAAAGGTAGCCGACCGCCCTTCTCCTGCCACAACCGATAGGTGGCAATGGCTGCGGTCAACATCAGCGGCTGGGTGTTGACGGTCTGCGACAGCAGCTCTGCGGGGCCATCGGAGACCATCTGCCAGAGATCCTGCCCGAGCGTCGCCGAAGCTTCATCGAACGTCGATCGGACTACGGCAGAGTCTCCATACGCCGCCATCATGCCGACGGATTGTGATCCCTGTCCTGGAAATACGAATGCGAATGCCATGGAAACCTCCTCAGAATTCGAGCAAGACGGCGCCCCACGTGAAGCCGCCGCCGACACCTTCAAGCAGAATTTTCTGGCCACGCTGGATGCGACCGTCACGAACGGCCTGGTCAAGCGCGAGTGGAATGGATGCGGCCGACGTATTCCCATGTTGATCGACCGTGACGATCACCTTGTCAGCCCCAAGCCCCAGTTTCTTGCCCGTGGAGTCAATAATTCGCATGTTGGCTTGGTGGGGAATCAGCCAATCGATATCTTGCGTACGGATGCCAATTTGTTCGCAGCACTCCACTGCAATATCGGCCAGCGCTCTAACCGCGAATTTAAAGACAGCCTGCCCGTCCATACGCAAGAAGGGATCGCCGACGACCTGGCCATGGCTGACGGTACCAGATACCGATAGAATAACGTTCTGGGAACCATCGGCGTGTGCGGCCGTTGCCAGAATACCAGGGGTTTCTGAGGCTTCAAGCACTACAGCGCCGGCCCCATCGCCGAACAGCACGCAGGTCGTCCTGTCGTTCCAGTCAAGAATCCGCGAAAAAACTTCGGCTCCAACCACGAGCGCTTTTTTGTGGCTGCCGGAGCGGATGAATTTATCGGCTACTGTCAACGCATAGACGAATCCACTACAGACAGCCTGCACGTCGAACGCCATTGCCCCTTTTACCGCCAGTTTGGCTTGCAAGTAGCAGGCAGTACTCGGAAATATATAATCCGGCGTCGTGGTTGCGACGATGATCAGATCGATTTCCGATGCATCGATCCCCGCCGACTCCAGCGCTTTGCGACTGGCTTCCAGGGCCAGATCGCTCGATTTGCTGTTTGCTTCCGCCAAATGTCGGGTTTTGATGCCGGTGCGCTCGGTCACCCATTCATCACTGGTGTCGACCCCCCGCTGAACCAAGTCGGAATTACTTACAGGTTTTCCGGGTAAAAAGCTGCCGACACCTGCAATACGCGAAAACGCCATCTTACGCCGCCTCCTGAGTCGGGTGTTGCTGGGCAATACGTTCCGAAATTCTGCTCAAGACGTTGCTACGTACCGTATCCGCAGCTCGTTCAAGCGCATTGCAGAACGAGAAGGCATCGGCAGAACCGTGACTCTTGAGTACCACCCCTCTAAGGCCGATGAGACACGCCCCATTGTAGCGCCGATGATCGACGCGCTGCTTGAAGTGCTTAAGAACGGGTAATGCAACCAGCGCCACCAGTTTGGTGAACAGATTGCGGCCGAATTCCTGGCGAAGAAAGGTTGCCAACATTTGCGCCAATCCCTCGGATGCCTTCAGCGCCACATTGCCAACGAAGCCATCACAGACCACAACATCAGCCTCTCCCTTGTACAGACCATCGCCCTCAACGTTACCGATGAAGTTGAGTCCGGAATCTTTGAGAAGTTCGGCAGCGCGCTTGACAACCTCGTTGCCCTTGATGTCCTCTTCGCCAATATTAAGTATCCCGACCGTCGGACGATCTGTGTGTTCGATCGCACCAACGAGCGAAGCACCCATGATGCCGAACTGCAAGAGATGTTCCGGCGAACAATCTACGTTGGCGCCAAGATCCATGACGTGAACGTGACCTGAAACGGTGGGCAAGATGGCACAGATGGCTGGCCGATCGATACCCGGCAAAGTTTTTAGCACAAAGCGCGAGATTGCCATCAACGCTCCCGTATTCCCGGCCGAGACGCAAGCATCCGCTTCGCCGCGCTTGACGAGATCAATCGCCACGCGCATTGATGAATCCTTCTTGTTACGGATTGCCAAGGCCGGTGGCTCGTGCATTTCCACGACTTCACTGGCGTGATGCACGCGCAATCGCGACGGCACATCCGATGGCAAAAATGCGCGAATTTTGTCCTCGAGACCAACGAGGATGGCACACACGTCTTCATGCTTGCGCAAGAGTTCCAATGCGGCCGGCACAGTGACGACGGGACCGTGGTCCCCGCCCATGCAGTCGATAGCGACGGTAACTGTCATCCGGAAAATAGGCAAAAGAAAAGGCAGGCCATCCCGATACCGGGAATCGTCCCGCCTGATCTGAGAACCTTACTCGCCCGTACCCTTGGCAACCTTCTTGCCACGGTAGTAGCCCGAGGGGCTGACATGGTGGCGCAGATGGGCTTCACCTGTCGTCGGCTCAACAGCCAGCGGCGGGTTGGTCAGAAAATCGTGGGCACGATGCATACCCCGCTTGGAAGGGGATTTCTTGTTCTGTTGAACGGCCATAGTTAACTCCAATCATCCAAATTACGATGCTTTGCCCTTGAATCCCTTGAGCAATGAAAACGGTGAAGCATCCGTTTTTTCTTGCCTTGTGTCTGGCAATGCACAACTCTCATGACGTGGTGCCGCCGGAAGGTCGAGAATAATCTCGTCTTCAATCAGTGCCACGATGTCCACTTCGCCCTGTGCCGGTAGAAAATCTCGCGAATCATCTTCGATCTCTTCCTGCGTCAGTTCGTCTTCGTCACCAACAAACTCCAGCAAGCTACTAACCTTGAGGGAATACTCGATTCCCTCAAGGCAACGCTGGCAGCACACCGACAAGATTCCGTCGATCTGCAGGAATATCTGTGGCCGGTTCCGCTCGGTGTTCATGCTGCCTCCCACCCGGTAAGTCACAATGCCAGCCGAATCGGCAAGCATGTCCTGAATCCGGGGGAATTCAGCGATGGGCAAATCGCCTTGCAGCGACCTCGCCTCCCGAGCAAAAACCAGACTGTCAATTACAATCCGCTGCGACATAAGGCGCGCATGATATTATTTTTACCCTTCGAAGTCAAAGCCAGAGCCGCAACTATCTGGATTTTTTCTGTTTTTTTGATTTGCCGCGAACGTGCCGGTATTTTCGCTGATCATGCTATGAGTAGCCAACAAATCGTTCTTGCCTCAACCTCGCCATTTCGTCGGGAATTACTAAATCGACTAAAAATTTCTTTTGTCGTTGCCAATCCGGACGTCGACGAGACCGCTCTGAAGGGAGAAACACCGGAGCAGACCGCACTTCGCCTTTCGGAAGCAAAAGCCCGCGCAGTCGCGGCCCAGTATCCAGATGCGCTGGTCATCGGGAGTGACCAGGTGGCCTTTCTTGGCAAGCAAACATTCGGAAAACCCGGTTCTCATGACAACGCGGTTCGCCAACTTCGCATCATGCGCGGCCATACGGTCAACTTCTTCACCGGCCTTTGCGTCCTCAATGCAAAAACGAGCGTCGCTCACTTGCGCGGCGTGCCGACACTGGTCACCTTTCGCGATCTTTCCGACGAAGAAATTGAAAACTATCTCCAACGGGAGAAACCTTACAATTGTGCTGGAAGCGCCAAATCCGAGGGGTTAGGTATTGCCCTGATCGACCGAATGGAAGGTGATGACCCGAATGCCTTGATCGGATTGCCGCTGATTGCACTTTGCGACCTCTTGCAGCAGGAAGGCGTTCGCATCTTATGAGGACAGGAACCCTTTTTTTGATTCCTGTTCCGCTCGGTGCAACGAGTCCGGCAGCCATATTGCCGCTTACCGTTTGTGACCAGGCCGCTGCGCTCGATTATTTCGTTGCCGAGAATGCGAAGTCGGCCCGGGCCTTTCTGAAAGCCCTGCCCTGCAAATCGCCCTTGCAGGAAATTACAATTGCCGAGTTGAATGAACACACGCCGGCAGCGGCAGTCCCTGCATTGCTTGACCCACTACTGGCCGGGCACCATGTCGGCTTGGTATCGGAAGCTGGCTGTCCAGCGGTGGCCGACCCGGGGGCGCGCCTGGTCGCTCTGGCTCACGATGCGGGGATTCGAGTGGTTCCGCTGATTGGCCCGTCTTCAATCCTGTTGGCGTTGATGGGTTCTGGGCTGTCAGGTCAGAGCTTTTCTTTTCATGGGTATCTCCCAGCCAAGGAAGATCTGCGGCAAAAGAAAATTGTGGTGCTGGAGAGGAATTCGAGAGCCGAAAGCCGAACGCAGATTTTCATTGAAACCCCTTATCGGAACATCAAAATGCTTCAGTCTTTGCTGGCGATATGCGCGCCCGGAACTCGCATTTGCACGGCCAGCGACCTGACGCTTGATAGCGAGTCGATCATGACGCGAACGGTGGCTGATTGGAAAAAAATCGGGCTGCCGGAAATTGACCGGCGCCCGACTGTATTTTTGCTTCAGGCGGATTAGCGAACCGAAGGGGTTCCAAAAAGCCGAACACCGAGACTTGCGCCTGTCTCGGCACCAAGTTTCTTGGCAAAACGTTCAGCGATATTTTCTTTTACCGAATAATCGAGGATGTTCTCAGCCTTGATAACGTCGCGAGCGACTGAGTCAACGGTGCCGAAATCATCGGCCAATCCCATCTGGATGCTCTGGCTTCCAGTCCACATAAGGCCCGAGAACATGTCGGGCACCTCTTTGAGTCGCTTACCTCGGCCCTGGCGCACCATGTCGATAAACTGGTTGTGAACTTCTCCCAACAGAATCTGTGCGTGCTGCCTCTGCTTTTCATCCTGAGGGGAGAAAGGATCAAGAAAACCTTTGTTGGCTCCCGCTGTCAGCAACCGACGTTCGACGCCCAGTTTGTCCATCGTGCCGGTAAACCCGAATCCAGACATCAAGACACCGATCGAGCCGACAATGCTGGCCTTATCGACGTAAATTTTGTCGGCTGCTGCGGCAATGTAGTAACCGCCGGAAGCGCAGATATCCTCGACAACAACATATAGAGGGATCTGCGGGTGTTTGGCGCGCAGGCGACGGATTTCGTCGTAGACGATACCCGATTGTACTGGACTGCCACCTGGGCTGTTGATGCGCAGGATAACCCCAGCGGTTCCCTTGTCTTCGAAAGCCGATTGTAGAGCCCCGTTGATTTTGTCGGCACTGGTATCGCCAGCTGACTCAATGGCTCCCCGGAGATTGATAAGTGCAGTGTGCTTTCCGTCTGCCAACTTCTCGGTTCCGCCCCAGTCCACCACAAGTACGAGCACAGCCAGCAGGTAAACCAACCCCGCTAGCTTGAAAAAAATTCCCCAGCGTCGCTTGACGCGCTGTTCTTTGAGTGACTCAAGCGCAATCCGCTCAAGCAGTTTGCGTTCCCAGTGTGGGTCGTTGTCGTTCGGTGTATCCACGTTGCGTCAGAGAAGAATGATTAAAGAAAGTACTGCTACAGTATAGCTTGTTAAACTATTTTATCTGGCATAAAAGCCTAAGAATCAGGCATTCTCGCGTAACCAATCTGACAATTCCGCAACGCTGTGAAGTCGCGCCAACGTATTGAGTTCAGCGAGTTGTTCTGCAGGATGCGCCCCGTATGTGACCGCAACGCTGTTGACACCGGCATTGATGGCCATCTGCACATCATGCGTGGTATCACCGATCATCAGTGTTTTTTCCGGTTCGATGAGCAACTCATCCATCAGTTCTTCAAGCATTTGCGGATGCGGTTTAGAAAAACATTCGTCGCCACAGCGCGAAGCCGAGAAGAAACGTTCAATTCCACTGAATCCGAGTACACGTTTCAATCCGTGGCGCGCCTTGCCGGTTGCTACGGCCAGCACGTAGCCCCGTTCATGCAAGTCTTCAATCATTGTCGCAATGCCTGCGAACAGGCTCAGGCGGTGGTCGTTCGACAAATAGTGGTGTTTGTAGCGCTCGGCCATTTCCGGATAGCGCGCTTCATCAAGGTCCGGCGCTGAATGGCGAAGGGCATCAATCAGGCCCAAGCCGATCGCATGCCGCGCATGGGCATCTGTCGGTTCCGGCACCCCTAAGTCGCGGCACGCTGCCCGAAGCGCCGCGACAATCGTTGCAATCGAGTCGTGTAACGTACCGTCCCAATCAAAAACCAGCAGTTCAAACCGTTTGCTCATAGTCCTTTGTTTCTTCCTTCGAGAGTCTGTTCAGAAAGCTGACCAAGGCTTCGGGCAACGGGGCTTCAAATGCCTGTGGTTCGTGCGTTAGCGGATGCAAGAACCTCATCCTCCAGGCGTGAAGAAACATCCGCTTGAGCCCTCGCTTCGCCAACTCCTTGTTTAGTGCGAAATCACCATATTTATCATCGCCGGCAATCGGATGGCCGGTCTCGGCACAATGAACACGTATCTGGTGAGTCCGGCCCGAGCGCAACTCGGCTTCGAGCAGACTGAAATTTTCCCATCGCGCCAGAAGTCGGAACACTGTGTGTGACGCCTTGCCTTCCTCTGCTACGCGTACCCGCCGTTCTCCGGAATCCAGCAAATATTTCAATAATGGCAGTTTGACGTGACGCACGGGATCCATCCAGCGCCCTCTGACCAGAACCAGATAACGCTTGTCGGCACCACGGCCCTTGCCATCGGTACCGCCGTCGCGAAACATGTCATGCAGCGCGGTCAAAGCCGAGCGTTTTTTTCCAATCAGCAATAACCCTGATGTCTCCCGATCAAGCCGGTGGGCGAGTTCCAGGAATTTTGCTTGCGGACGCTGGCGCCGCAAGGCCTCGATGACGCCAAAACTCACACCGCTGCCCCCGTGAACGGCGATGCCTGACGGCTTGTCGAGGGCGATCAATGCATCATCCTCGTAGACAATCGGCAGTTCCGCCTTGATTTCGGCACCGGCAACCACTTCTTCTCTTTTCTGCGCAATACGGATCGGCGGGATACGGAGCACGTCACCCGGTAGCAGACGATGCGACACTTCACACCTTTTGCCGTTGACGCGAACTTCACCACTGCGAACGATACGATAGACGTGACTCTTGGGAACGCCCTTGCAAATCCTCAGGAGGAAGTTATCGAGGCGTTGCCCTTGTTCGTCATCTGAAATAATGGCCTGCGATACTGATTTTTTGCCTATTTCGGCCATTTTGAATATACTGGCTGGGATTTGTGTCTTGTATTGAAAGAGACGCCGACCCATGAGACCGCTGAGCGACGCCGATTCGTAGTAACTGCGACGCACTTTCCGGCAGGCCTCGGATTTCTCGCTTGCACCAACCTGTGCAAGATCAAGACAACACAAATCACCTGGTTAAGTACGCTCACCAAAAGTAGCGATACTACTTGATTTGCGCGCGCCTGACACGTTCGGAACGCCCCAAGCAGATTCCCGCCTCCTGACCCAATTCGTGAGGCGATGAAAGATTGATCCAGCGATTTGTTCTTTTAGTTGCCCTATCAGGAAGCCCATGAAGCATCCATCGCCCAACTAATCTGTCGCTGCCTGCACAAGGCGCTCCCCTCGTTCGTTCATCGCGCGCGGGAGCCCATAAATGAAACGCATGCTCTTTAACGCGACACAGGCCGAAGAACTCCGTGTCGCCATTGTTGATGGTCAGAAACTCATTGACCTCGACATTGAATCGGCCGCCAAGGAACAGAAGAAAAGCAACATCTACAAGGCGG
>CAYUYI010000053.1:0-10424 GCA_964448995.1 uncultured Propionivibrio sp.
TGACGGCCAGCGAAACCTGACCGAGACGGTCGCGCCAGAGCAGCATCAGGCAGTGATTGAATTCGCGCATGAGGTAGTAGGGGTTTTTGTGCAGCACCTTGGGCTGCACTCCGGTTTCCGGGATGTAAAGGTTGAAAATCGCCGCCACGAAATAAAAGGCGGCGACGAACAGCAGCGCCATTTCGCAGACGCAATCGATGCCGGTGTCGAAGGTCGGGAAATCGAAGGCCAGCAGTTTATTGGCGATATTTGGCTGGATCAGCGTGCCGCCGATGACGACGCCGAGAATGATGGCGCCGACCGTCAGCCCCTCGATCCAGCCATTGGCGACGACCAGCAGGCGATGCGGTAGATATTCGGTCAGGATTCCATACTTGGCGGGTGAATAGGCGGCCGCACCGAGTCCGACGATCGCGTAGGCAAATAACGGGTGCATGTTGAAAAACATCATGCTGCAACCGAGGATCTTGATCGTGTTGCTGATGAACATGACGCGCCATTTCGGCATCGAGTCGGCAAAGGCGCCGACAAATCCGGCGAGAACGACGTAGGAAACCGTGAAAAACGTCTTCAACAATGGCTCGTAGGCCGACGGCGCGTGCATTTCGCGCAGAACGGCGATGGCAACAATGAGCAGGGAATTATCTGCAAGCGCGGAAAAGAACTGCGCCGCCATGATGATATAAAAGCCGAGAGGCATCTAAAAATAGACATTCGCTCTGTCGAAGTGGCGGATTTATACCACGAAAGTCGTAGGGAAACGAAAAATTCTGCTCAAATCCGAAGATACCGGAACACGCATTATTGAGGCAAAATGCAGGCGTCCTCCCTGCAATCATCCCATCAAGGATTTCGGTTTCATGTCCCGCCCCATCCAAGCCCGCATTGATCTTGCGGCACTGCGCCAGAATTATCTGGTCGCGAAGGAATGCGTCAGTTTTTCAACGAAGCAACCCCGTGCATGGGCCGTGATCAAGGCGAATGCCTACGGTCATGGATTGATGCGGGTCGCGAAAGCACTGGAGGAGGTTGCCGATGGCTTCGCCTTGCTGGACCTGTCCGATGCGCTGATGTTGCGCGAGGCTGGTGTGCGTCAGCCCATTCTGTTGCTCGAAGGGTTCTTCAGCGCTGGCGATCTTGAAGCCTGTGCCGAATACGGCGTGATCCCGGCGGTGCATCGCGTCGAGCAATTACAGATGATTCGTGAGGCGGCGTTGCCCATTCGTCTGCCGATCTATCTCAAGCTTAATACCGGCATGAACCGGCTAGGGTTCTCGTTGGATGAGATCGCTGGGGTGCGAAACGAACTGGTTCAATCGACGTCCATCGGTGAAATAACGCTGATGAGTCACTTTGCCGAAGCCGATGGCGGGCGTGGCGTCGAATGGCAGCTGGCACGTTTCGAGGCGATCCGGGCGTGTTGGCCGGAATCGCGTGCTTTTCCGGTTTGCATGGCTAACTCGGCGGCAATTTTGCGCCACCCGCAAACAGCGCACGACTGGGTTCGTCCGGGCATCATGCTCTATGGGGGCAGTCCGTTTGACGATGCCGGGGCCGAATGTCTGGGTCTCAAGCCCGCCATGACGCTGCGCAGCGAGGTGATTGCCGTGCACGACATCCGTCCTGGCGAGCGCGTCGGTTATGGTGGAACCTTTGTTGCCGAGCAGTCGACGCGGGTGGGGGTGGTGGCCTGCGGTTATGGCGATGGTTACCCGCGACATGCGCCGACCGGAACGCCAATCCTTGTCAACGGGCACCGCACGCGCACACTGGGGCGTGTTTCGATGGACATGCTGGTCTGCGATCTGACCCATTTGCCAGAAGCTGGTGTTGGCAGTCCGGTTGTGCTGTGGGGGCAGGGCCTGCCGGCTGAAGAGGTCGCGGCTGCGGCCGGCACGATCTGCTATGAATTATTTTGTGCGCTGGCCCCGCGGGTGCCCGTGATCGAGGTTTGAAGCACACTATGGCCAAGGCGAAGACGATTTTTTCCTGTACCGAGTGCGGCGCGACGGCGTCGAAATGGCAAGGCCAGTGCCCCGGCTGCGGCGTCTGGAATACGATGGTCGAAACGATTGCCGAACCGGCGGCGGCCAGTGGTAACCGGTTTGCCGCTTTGGGGGGGACGGCCCGGTTGCAGACGCTTTCGGAAATCGAGGCGCGCGAGGAAGACCGCCTCCCAACGGGTGTCAGCGAATTCGACCGGGCGCTGGGTGGTGGGTTGGTGGCCGGTGGCGTGGTTCTGATCGGTGGCGATCCGGGCATTGGCAAGAGCACGCTGTTGCTGCAGGCGCTTACCGCGCTGTCGGCTCGCAGCAGTGTTCTTTATGTGAGTGGTGAGGAATCCGGGCAACAGGTTGCGCTGCGCGCACGACGCCTGTCGCTCGACACGCGCCAACTGAAGTTGCTGGCCGAGATCAATCTCGAGAAGATTCTGGCCGTGTTGCAGGCCGAAAGTCCGCAGGTGGCGGTGATCGATTCCATTCAGACGCTCTGGTCCGAGCAATTGAGTTCGGCGCCGGGCTCGGTGGCTCAGGTACGCGAGTGCGCCGCTCAACTGACGCGGCTGGCCAAGCAGATGGGCGTGACGGTGATCCTCGTCGGCCATGTGACCAAGGAAGGTGCGCTCGCCGGACCGCGGGTGCTGGAGCACATTGTCGACACCGTGTTGTACTTCGAGGGCGATACGCATTCGAGCTTCCGCCTGATCCGTGCCGTGAAAAATCGCTACGGCGCGGTCAACGAAATCGGTGTTTTCGCCATGACTGACAAGGGACTGAAAGGCGTTAATAACCCTTCGGCGATGTTTCTCTCGCCGCATGGACAGGATGTGCCGGGGTCTTGTGTCCTGGTGACGCAGGAAGGCACCCGTCCGCTGCTGGTTGAAATCCAGGCGTTGGTCGATCAGTCGCATGGCAATCCGCGCCGTCTGACCGTGGGGCTGGATGCGCAGCGGCTGGCCATGTTGCTGGCGGTGCTGCACCGCCATGCCGGGATCGTCTGCTTCGATCAGGACGTCTTCGTCAATGCCGTCGGCGGCGTCAAAATCACTGAACCCGCAGCAGATCTGGCCGTGTTGCTGGCGATCATGTCTTCGCTGAAGAACCGGCCGTTGCCCGCGAAGCTGATTGTCTTCGGCGAAATCGGGCTGGCCGGCGAGATCCGGCCAGCGCCGCGAGGCCAGGAACGGCTCAAGGAAGCCGCCAAGCTTGGTTTTACACGTGCCTTGATTCCCGAGGCAAACAAGCCGAAGCAGGCGATCACGGGGATGGAAATCATTGCCGTGCGTCGGGTCGAAGAAGCCGTGGAGCGATTACGTGGTCTGGATTGACCGGGGGTGATCGGCCCGCGTCCGGGGCTTCCCCTTGCCCTGCGCCGCTTCCCGTTGGAAAATAGCAGTTCTCGCTGTCGCAACCCTTATAAGGATCAAGAATCGTGGCATTCATCAATGAAAATTACCTGAAGCTCCAGGCCGGTTACCTTTTCCCCGAAATCAGTCGGCGGGTTAAAGCGTTTACCGATGCCAAGCCGGAAGTGGCTTCGCGCATCATCCGTTGCGGTATCGGCGATGTGACCGAACCCCTGCCTGCGGCCTGCATCACTGCGTTGCACAAGGCAGTCGATGAGATGGCCGTGCGCGAGACCTTCCGTGGTTACGGCCCGGAGCAAGGCTACGATTTCCTGCGCAACGCGATTGCCGAGAATGATTTCAAGGCACGCGGCATCGACGTGGAGGCCGACGAGATCTTCGTTTCCGACGGCTCGAAGTGCGACTGCGGCAACCTGCTCGACATCTTCGGCCAGGGCAATCGCGTGGCGGTGATGGACCCGGTCTATCCGGTCTATGTCGACACCAACGTGATGCTCGGCAACACCGGCAATCCGGACGGCAAGGGCCGCTTCGAAGGGCTGACGTATCTGCCGTGCACGGCCGAGAACGGCTTCGTGCCGGAACTGCCGAAAGAGCCGGTCGACCTGATCTACCTGTGCTACCCGAACAACCCGACCGGCGCCGTCGCGACGCGCGAGCAACTGCAGAAGTGGGTCGATTTCGCACGCTCCTGCAACGCCATCATCGCCTATGACGCCGCCTACGAGGCGTTCGTCAGCACGCCGGGCATCCCGCGTTCGATCTACGAGATTCCGGGCGCGCGCGAATGCGCGATCGAACTGCGCAGCTTCTCGAAGAACGGCGGCTTCACCGGCCTGCGCTGCGGCTTCGTGGTGATTCCGAAGACCCTGATGGGCTACAAGCGCAACGGCGAGAAGTACCCGTTCCATCCGCTGTGGCTGCGCAATCACACCACCAAGTTCAACGGTGTGGCCTACCCGGTGCAGCGTGCCGCCGAGGCGCTTTACTCGCCGGAAGGCAAGGAACAAGTGAAACAACTCGTCAGCTTCTACAAGGAAAATGCCCGCCTGCTCAAGGATGCGCTGACCTCGATTGGTCTCGACGTTTACGGCTACAGCGACGCGTCGTACCTGTGGGTGCGCGGTCCGAAGGGCGCGACGAGCTGGGATCTGTTCGACCGCATCCTGCAGCACGCCAACATCGTGACGACGCCGGGCAGCGGTTTTGGCGCGGCCGGCGAAGGCTACTTCCGCCTGTCCTCGTTCAATAGTCGGGCCAACGTCGAGGAAGCCTGCCGCCGTTTGGTTGATCCGGTATTGTTCACGCCGTTCAAGTAATCGGGGTCGGGCACGCTGTGCCCACATTGGATCTGAAAAGCCTGGTTTCCTCGGAAACCAGGCTTTTTTTCATGCAGTGGGCGGAGAGCCAATAAGCACGCGGGTTTCCACCGAGAGCGGGGCGGAGAGCGAATATCCATGCGCTTTTCCGGCCAACGTTAAGAATTAAAATTCGAAACGCCAACACACGCGTATGTGACGCCGGGGGCTCTGTGAACTGAGGGGCCGACCCTGATGGGGGGAATTGGCGTATTGGAACAATGGCAGGTAATCTCTCGATTCCGGGTCGATTCGAAACCGGTTTGAATCTTTTCTCAACGACGGGAGCCAAACCCGCAATGCGTGTAACCAGCCCGAGCCGTTTGCCGATATGAATTTTTTCCGATTTTCCTTGCGCATGCTTCGTCGCGACGCCCGTGCGGGCGAGTTGCGCTTGTTGGTGGCCGCGCTGGTGGTTGCGGTTTCGGCCCTGACTGCCGTCGGTTTTTTCACTGACCGGGTCCGCCAAGCGCTGGAACGCGAAGCCAATCAGTTGCTGGGCGCTGACCTGCTGTTGGTCGCCGATCATCCGTGGTCAGAACGGATGCGAGAGACGGCCATGGCAACGGGATTGCGTCTGGCAGAGACGCGTGTGTTTCCGAGCATGGTGACGGTGGGCCAGGGGGGCGATGTCCGAGCCCAACTGGCTGAGATCAAGGCGGTCTCGATGGGGTATCCGCTGCGGGGAAGTCTGCGTATCGCACCTGCTGTCAATGCACCTGATGCGCCGGCACACGGTATTCCGATGCCGGGTTCGATCTGGATCGACGAACGTCTGGCTTCCGCTTTGGCTGCCGATGTGGGCGACGAAATCCATGTCGGTGCGCTGAAATTGAACGTGGCCGCCATTTTGTCGTTCGAACCAGATCGTGGCGTCAATTTTTTCAGCGTCGCGCCACGGTTACTGATGAATCTCGCCGATCTGGAAGGAACCGGATTGATTCAGCTCGGTAGCCGCGTTGGCTATCGTCTGTTGTTGGCGGGTGAGCCGCATCTGGTCAAATCTTTTCGCGAGCGTGCCAGCGAGATTCTTGAGCGTGGCGAGCGCCTTGAAGATGCCGATAACGCCCGGCCCGAAATTCGAACGGCACTTGATCGGGCGCAGAAGTTTCTCGGCATCGCGGCGATGCTCTGCGTTGTGCTGGCCGCGGTGGCCGTAGCGCTGGCCTCGCGCCGTTACATGCAACGCCATCTCGATCCCTGTGCGGTGATGCGCTGCCTGGGGGCGACTCAAGGTTTCCTGTTGCGTGTTTATGTTGGCCAATTTGTTCTACTTGGGGTGATGGCCGTGCTGGTCGGGTGTCTGGTTGGCTATCTCGCGCATTTCGTGCTGCATGCAGGGCTGGCTCGTTTCTTGGCGACATCGTTGCCACCGCCAAGTATGTTGCCTGTTTTGCAGGGCGGGTGCGTGGGATTGATGTTGTTGTTTGGTTTTTCGCTGCCACCGCTTCTGCAACTCAAACGTGTTTCGACGTTGCGCGTACTTCGACGCGAATTCGCCGATGGAGGCTGGCCACAATTGCGCTTGCTCGGCGGTTACGCGTTTGGTTTTCTGGCTTTGGCCGCGTTGATGTTTTGGTTGGCCGGTGAATGGTGGCTGGGTTGCTACATTGTGGGTGGTTTTTCCGCGGCGATGCTCGTCTTTGCGCTCGTGGCACGTGTGTTCGTGCGGCTGGCCTCTCTTTTTCGCGGCTATTTCGGAAATTCAACCGATCAAGCCGTCGGGAACGTCGGCTGGCGTTTTGGTCTTGCGAGTCTTGAGCGACATGCCTTGGCCAGTGTCGTGCAAATTGTTGCCGTGGCCATGGGTTTCATGGCTTTGCTGTTACTGACAGTGATCCGAAATGATCTGATACAGGCGTGGCAACGCGCGATTCCAGCCGACGCACCGAATCGTTTTGTGGTCAATATTCAACCGGAACAACTGAGTGATGTGCGCAAATTCTTTGCGGGGGAAGGGTTGAATCCGGAGTTTTCGCCAATGATTCGTGGCCGCCTGGCACGGGTGAATGGTGTCGATACCGGCCCGGAAAATTATGAAGATGAGCGAGCCAAACGACTCATCGAACGGGAATTCAATCTTTCTTATCGGACTGATTTACCGGCCGGGAATGCGGTGACGGCTGGTCGCTGGTTTTTGCCAGAGGAATTGGGGCGCGGCGTTGCCTCAGTCGAGGAAGGTCTGGCCAGAACTCTGCGTTTGCAAGTGGGCGATCGTTTGGAGTTTGTCGTGGCGGGCGAAAAGGTCGAGGTGCAGGTCGTTGGTCTCCGCAAGTTGAATTGGGATTCGATGCGCGTCAATTTTTTTGTACTGACGCCCCCGCCGGTTCTTGGCAGTTTTCCGGCAAGCTGGATTACGAGCTTTCATCTGGCACCGGATCAGGCGACCTTTGTCAATCGCTTGATTCGTGCGTTCCCCAATCTGACCGTGGTCGATGTGGCGGCCATCGTTCGTCAGTTGCAAACAATCATGGATCAAGTCGCTCAAGCAATACAGTTCGTCTTTTTATTCACCGTGCTGGCCGGCATGGTTGTGCTGTATGCCGCACTGGCGTCGGCGGCAGAGGAGCGACGCTACGAATTGGCGGTGATGCGTGCGCTGGGTGCGCGACGTGATCAGTTGCGTCGGGCGTTGGTGGCGGAACTTGCCGCTGTCGGCGGGTTGGCCGGACTGATCGCGTCGCTGGCGGCGATCGCCGTTGGCCAGGTGTTGGCACACAAGGTCTTCCAGTTCGACGTGGCGATCAGCCTTTGGTTGCCGCCGGTTTCCATGATCGGAGGCGCATTCGTCGTGGCAGCTGCCGGTTGGTTGGCGGCAAACCGCTTGATCCAGACGTCACCATTGGCGGCGTTGCGGGCGGGGGGCTAGATCACGCAGCCCGTGGCAAATCCTCTCGTCGCAGCAGGAAAACGAAATCGTCGCCTGCCGCGGTGTCAAGCCAGACGAACGGTGTTTCGGGGAAAGCGTCTTCGAGGGCATCGCGGTTGTGGCCGATTTCAACGACCAGGACGCCGCCGGGATTCAGGTGGTCGGCGGCTTTGCTCAGGATGATACGCGTGAAATCCAGCCCATCTTCCCCGCTGGCAAGGGCCAGTTCGGGTTCGCGCCGGTATTCGTCGGGCAATTCGGCCATTGACTCGGCATTGACGTAGGGCGGATTGGAGATGATGATGTCGTAGCGTTGCGAATCGATTGCCGTGAAAGCGTCAGATTCGATCAAATGAACACGCGATTCGAGACCGTAATCGGTGACGTTGCGCCGAGCCACTTGGAGCGCATCGGGGGAAAGATCGATTGCATCGACCTGTGCTTCGGGGAAGGCAATAGCAGCCAGAATGGCGAGGCAGCCCGATCCGGTGCACAAATCCAGTGCCCGGCGTACCGCCCAGGGATCTTCGATCCAGGGACTGAGTTGGTCTTCCAGAAGTTCGGCGATGTGCGAGCGAGGCACGATGACGCGCTGGTCGACATAGAAACGACGTTCTCCCAGCCAAGCTTCGTGCGTCAGGTAGGAAGCGGGGACGCGCTCATCGATACGCCGCCGGATGGTGTCGAGTACAGCGGCTCGCTCGGTGGCAGTCAGGCGGGCCTCCATAAATGGGTCGAGTCGATCGAGTGGCAGGTGGAGCGTGTGGAGCAGCAGGTAGGCTGCTTCGTCCCAGGCGTTGTCGGTGCCGTGTCCGAAAAACAGGTTGGCTTCATTAAAGCGACTGACGGCAAAGCGCATCAGGTCGCGCAACGTGAAAAGCTGGTTCTGCGCTTCATCTAACATGGTGTGATTTCGTTCTGTTCTGATATGTGAAAGTCTAATTGGGTGTCGGTTCTTCTGGATCGTGCAGGCTTAGCGTGAATTCCTTGAACGAAGTGCCGCTCCCATTGGTTTCGGCAAAATCGAGGGGAATTTCCGGGGGCTTTTCTTCCTTGTGCGAGGTTCCGGAGATTTGTGAGTTGTTGATCAGCCACGAGAGGTTAGTGGGAGAATCGGCGTTGACCAACGCTTCGTCGAGCGTAATGATGCCCTCACTGTAGAGACGGAAGAGATCCTGTTCAAACGTCTGCGATCCGGGCGCCAGGCTCTGTTCCATGGCTTCCTTGATGGCCATAACCTCGCCGCGTTCGATCAGTTCTTGGATGTGCCGCGTATTGAGCAGGACTTCTGCGGCGGGCATGCGTTTGCCGTCGGGTTTTCTGACTAGCCGCTGCGAAACGATTGCTTTCAGGCTCGCCGAGAGGTCCAGATACAACGACGTCCTGTTTTCGAGCGGGAAGAAATTGATGATCCGGTTGAGCGCATGGTAACTATTGTTGGCATGTAGCGTGCCCAGACATAGATGACCGGTCTGGGCGTAGGCGATGGCTGCCTGCATTGTCTCCTTGTCGCGAATTTCGCCGATTAGAATGCAGTCGGGCGCTTGGCGCATCGCGTTCTTCAGCGCAGGTTCCCAGCCGAGCGTATCCATGCCGAGTTCGCGCTGGTTAACGATGGATTTTTTGTGCTTGAAGAGAAATTCGATCGGATCCTCGATGGTCAGAATATGGCCGGTCCGGTTGGCATTGCGGTGATCGAGCATCGAGGCGATTGTTGTCGATTTGCCTGATCCGGTCGCGCCGACGATCAGGATCAATCCTCGTTTTTCCATGATGAGTTCCGACAGCACCTGCGGTAGTGCCAAAGAGTCCAGTGCCGGAATATTGCCCAGGATGTAACGGACAACGATCGAGATAGAGGCTCGCTGGCGGAAAATGTTGATGCGGAAATTGCCGGTTCCCGGTACGCCGAAGGAGAGATTCATCTCCATGGTGGCCTCAAAAATCTTGGCCTGATCAGGCGTCATCAGTTCGTAGGCGATCTTTTCGATCATCCCGGGATCCATGGATTGCTGGTTGACCGGAACGGTGTTCCCTTGAATCTTGATGTGAATCGGCACGCCGGCCGATATGAAAATATCTGAAGCCTGTTTTTCTGCCATCAGCTGGAAAAGCTTATCGAGAATCATGAGGCCTCCGTCTGCTTGAATTGTTGGTGTCGTGCGGGCGAAGAATCGCGTCTGCAGACAGGGATGATATGGTTGGGGTATGAGAGTAATGGTAGGTTTTAGTGTTGCCTGCAGAGCTAAGCACTGACTTGCTGATTATAAGGGGCGTCGAGCAATGACGAAAGGACAGGGCGGGCGGAAACTTCTATATCAGACCGTACTGTTTGGAACGCGCCTTGGATAAACCTGATACCTCAGTTCCCACTTTGTCGGATCCAGCAATAAATGGAGTCCACGCTTGGATTGCGAAGTGCGCGGCCTGTTGCGTTACTGTCGTAAGTGAGCTGAAAAACTCACGAACGGGCAAGTGGAGGGATAGGCGCTACGCTCAGCGATGCTGATGCGTTGGTGAAAATAGATCGTCGATTTTGACGAAACAGTTGACGCTGATCGGTCAGTTTGCTATAGTTCCGCTTCTTCGCTGCACGTGAAGCGGTTGGTCCGAAGTTGTTCTGGGTTGTCGCTTAAGGTGTAACGAGGGGTTGATAAGGGTGTTTTGATTGTGTTACAATCCATCCCCTTTCGGTCGCGGGGTGGAGCAGTCTGGCAGCTCGTCGGGCTCATAACCCGAAGGTCACAGGTTCAAATCCTGTCCCCGCAACCAGTGCAACGACTTGTTTTTGCGTATTGAATGGGTTGTTGGGTATGTGAAGTAGATGTGT
>CAYUYI010000054.1:0-10394 GCA_964448995.1 uncultured Propionivibrio sp.
TCGGTACGCGACAGCGAACCGGTCTTGATCTGACCAGCACCGGTACCCACCGCCAGATCGGCGATGAAGGAGTCTTCCGTTTCGCACGAACGGTGCGAGGAAATGACGCCGTAACCGGACTTCTGCGCCATCTTGATGGCATCCAGCGTTTCGGTGACGGTACCGATCTGGTTGACCTTGATCAGGATCGCGTTGGCCGCACCCATGTCGATGCCCTTCTTCAGACGGCCCGGGTTGGTAACGAAGAAGTCGTCGCCGACGATCTGCACCTTCTTGCCGAGCGCCTTGGTGAACTTGACGTAGCCTTCCCAATCGTTCTGATCAAGGCCGTCCTCGATCGAAACGATCGGGTACTTCTTGCACCATTCGGCGTACTTGGCAATCATGTCGTCAGCCGTGAACAGCTTGTCCGGATTCGACTTCCAGAACTTGTAGCCTTCGCGCTTGCCTTCGTCGAACAGTTCCGACGAGGCGCAGTCGAGGGCAATGGCGATCTGCTTGCCGGCCTTGTAGCCAGCGGCTTCGATGGCCTGCATGATGACTTCGAGCGCTTCGTCGTTCGACAGGTTCGGGGCAAAGCCACCTTCATCGCCAACAGCGGTTACATGGCCGCCCTTCTTCAAGATGCTCTTGAGCGCATGGAACACCTCGGTGATCCACTGCAGACCTTGCGAGAAGGTCTTGGCGCCGACCGGCATGATCATGAATTCCTGGAAGTCGATCAGGTTGTCCGCGTGCTTGCCGCCGTTGATGATGTTGGCCATCGGGGTCGGCAGCACGAATTCCTTGTTCTTGTGCAGCTTGGCGATGTACTTCCAGAGCGGCATCTTGCTGACGTTGGCGGCGGCAACCGTGATCGCCATCGACGCGCCGAGCAGCGCGTTGGCGCCGAGCTTCGACTTGTTGCTGGTACCGTCAAGCGCAATCATCGCCTCATCGAGTTCGCGCTGGTTGAGCGGGTTCTTGCCCTTGAGCAATTTGGCGATCGGACCATTGACGGCATCGACTGCCTTGAGCACGCCCTTGCCGAGGTAGACTTTCTTGTTACCGTCACGCAGTTCGCAGGCTTCGAATTCACCGGTCGACGCACCGGAGGGCACGGCCGCACGGGCCAGGAAACCATTGTCGAGCAGGATATCGACCTCGACCGTCGGGTTACCACGCGAATCGAGAATCTGGCGACCCACCACCTTGGAAATCTTGACGAATGCCGGCGTCTTGGCGGCGGCAACTTTCTTCACGGCGACAACTTTCTTAACGGGCGCGGCCACTTTCTTGGCCACGGCAACCTTCTTCACAGCGACAACCTTCTTGGCAGGAGCAGCAGTTTTCTTGGCAGGAGCGACTTTCTTAGCGGGTGCAGCTTTAACGACCTTGGCCATTTTTTATCCCATCACAGTAGTTGAACAAAAGTTTTTACAGACAGACAAAAGTACAAGTATACAACGAAACCCTGCGATCTATGCCGTTCCCCCGGCGGCACCGACATCCTGAGGATCGTCGGTGGCTGCGTTGATGACACCAAAAATGGCCGGAAATCGCGCATAAAAAACACGGAGTCCCTCGCGCTGAACCAGCGCGATCATCTGATCAGCTTCTCCCTCGCCGACGATGAAGTCGATTTCGACGCC
Source organism: uncultured Propionivibrio sp. (assembly GCA_964448995.1). GTDB lineage: Bacteria > Pseudomonadota > Gammaproteobacteria > Burkholderiales > Rhodocyclaceae > Propionivibrio. The sequence goes on from CAYUYI010000054.1 coordinate 1,632, forward strand.
GGTCGAACCCGCCAGTTCGAAGAATCGGCTCTCGTGCAGGTCGTGATGCCGACCGAACCCGCCGATGGCGCGAAAGGCCGAGGACCCGCGGATGCCCATCGCATTAGCCTGTTCCAGCAGCCACTCCCAAAGGAGGACCCCGCGATGGCGGCGATTTTCGTCAACGTAAAACCTGAGGCATTCGCCCTTCATCATGATGAGGCTCCCTTGAACAGATACAGTGTGCCGATCCCGGCAAAGGTCATGGCGAGCGAACCGACCACATGGATGGAGATGGCGCCGAGCGCCCAGGCAACGCGGCCTTGCTGCAACAATGAGGTCACTTCGGCCGAGAAGGTCGAGAAGGTCGTCAATCCACCGCAGAACCCGGTGATCAGCAACAGGCGCCATTCCGGCGAAATGGCGGCATAGGTCGCAAAGAAAGCGACACAGAGTCCGACGACATAGGCACCGATCAGGTTGGCCGCCAGCGTCCCCGGCGGAATCGTCGGAAACAGACTATTGAGCTTGTCCCCCAACTGCCAGCGGAGCAGGGCGCCAAGCGCGGATCCGACAGCAATCGCCGCGACCGATTTCCACATCATCGAATTCATCCCATCATGCAATGACGACATCTATCCACAAAAACTGTGCACAAGCTTGTGGAATGACTGTGCCCTCTCTACAAAAACCCAGTGTAGTCCATGGTTTGCCAAATGTGCGCAAGAAACAGGCGTCAAGCCTTTTCGTCATCGCGTGGACGAATCGCCGCCATGGCCTCGGCGCGCAATTCGCGCCGCAGGATCTTGCCAACATTGGTCTTGGGCAGCTCCGAACGGAACTCGATCTGACTCGGCACTTTGTAGCCGGTGAGAAACTCGCGGCAATGACGTATGATTTCCTTGGGCGTCAATGACAGGTCACGGCAAACGACAAACAGTTTGACGGCTTCGCCGGTCTTGTCATCCGGCACGCCGATAGCCGCCGCTTCGACAATGCCGTCGTGCATCGTCATCACGTCTTCGATCTCGTTCGGATAAACGTTGAAACCCGACACCAGAATCATGTCTTTCTTCCGATCGACGATACGGATGAACCCCTTGTCATCCATGACCGCCACATCACCCGTACGCAGGAATCCGTCAGCCATCATGACATTGGCAGTCTCATCCGGCTGATTGAAGTAACCCTGCATCACTTGCGGCCCGCGTATGCAGAGCTCACCGCGCTCACCGAGTGGCACATCGACACCGTTATCATCACGAATGGCGACATCCGTCGATGGCAAAGGCAGCCCGATCGCGCCGGTGTAATCGGTCACATTGAACGGATTGATGGCGGCCACCGGCGAAGCCTCGGTCAGACCATAGCCCTCCATCAAGGTCAGCCCGGTCACGTGCTTCCAGCGCTCGGCGACGCCTTTCTGAACGGCTGCGCCGCCACCCAGAGTCACTTTCACTCGGGCAAAGTTGATGGTCGCGAATTTCGGGTGATTGAGTAGCGCATTGAACAGGGTATTGACCCCGGTCAGGATGGTGAACGGGTACTTCGCCAGTTCGGCAATGAAACCGGAAATGTCGCGCGGGTTGGTGATCAGCAGGTTGGTACCGCCCAACCGGATGAACAGGAAGCAGTTCGCCGTCATGGCGAAGATGTGATAGAGCGGCAGGGCGGTGACAACCAGCTCTTCGCCCTCCGTCACATGACTTTTCACCCAGGCATGAATCTGTACGACATTGGCCAGCATGTTCCCATGCGTCAGCATTGCCCCTTTGGAAACGCCCGTCGTTCCGCCGGTGTATTGCAGGAAAGCGAGGTCGTTCTGCCCGACCGCGGGCGAAGTGAATGCCGCCGCGCGCCCCCGCGCCATGGCATGGCGGAAATGCTCGACATTTTGCAGGCGCCAACTCGGCACCACGCGTTTCACGTACTTGACGACGAGATTGACGATCGGCCCCTTCAATCCCAGCATATCGCCCAATCGCGCCATGACGATGTGCTTGATCGGATAGCGGCGCGCGACCTTCATCAGCGTCCGCGCAAAGTTCTCCAGAATGACGATCGTCGTCGCCTCGCAGTCCCTGAGCTGGTATTCCAGCTCGCGCGCCTTGTAGAGCGGATTGCAGTTAACCACCACGTAGCCACCGCGCAACGCACCGAGCAGACACACCGGATACTGCAGGACATTGGGGAGCATGATCGCGATACGCTCGCCGCGCGGCAGCCCAAGTACGGATTGCAGATAAGCGGCGAAATCGCGCGACAGACGATCAAGTTGTCGATAGGTGATCTTCGCGCCCATGCAGATGAAGGCCGTCCGATCCGGAAACCGCGCCAAACTTTTCTCGAACAGATCGACCAGCGACTGATAATCGCTCAGACCGATCTCTGCAGGAACCCCCGCCTCATAACTCTGAAGCCAGATTTTTTCCACCACGCCCCCAGGATACATTATCGTTATTGGCAATCATTTCACGCCGGGTCAGGCGTGAAATGGTAGTCGATTCCACGACTGAATCAAAGCCGCACCGATGGCCCCGCATTAGCCTGCGTAGCCCTCTGCGATTTCAACCAGCGTGCCATCGGCAAAAATCAGCGCACCACGAACTTTCCGGCCAGGGAAAGCCCCCGCGACTGCGACGCAATACCCGCGCACTTGAGTCTTGTAGTCCTCCAGCCACTCCGTCTCGCGACCCGAACTCTTGTAGTCGAGCACCCAGAGATCACCCCCCGTTTCTACCAGCCGATCGATGCGCCGCAGCACGCCATCGCCCGAGGTGATGTCAACCTCGTTCCAGGAACGCTCATACTGCGTCGGATCGAAAAACTTCTGCAACGCTTCCGTCGCCAGCAAGCGACTCGCCACCGGCGCCGCACGCCGGTACTCGTCGTCGTGGAATCCCGCCAGTTTCCACCACCCAGCCGTTTCCCGACCTTCAGTACGGCGCTCAATCAGCGCATGCAGCAGCATGCCGAAGCGCTCGCCATCGCCCGCCGGTTCGCGCCGAACCCCGACCGGCACAAAGGGATTTTCCTGTTGCACGGATGAGGTCACCGAGGTCGCCACGCTCGGCTTCATCAATGGCAATGGCGCACCATGCATCATGCCGGCACCGAGTTTTTGCAATGCCCTTTCAAGCAGGCGATAGTGCGTATTCTCCCCGGACCGAGCATTCTCGACGCCACTGGCAATGAACACCTGCCGTGCCCGCGTCATCGCCACATAGAGCAAATTCAGTTCTTCGCGTCCGGAAGCGGCAAGCTCGGCATCAAACAGCGCTTCGCGTGCCACGCCACGATCCTCCTTGCGACCGAAGAACGAATAGTGTCGCGGCGATGTGTCCTCCGGCGGCCAATCGACCAGCACATCCCACGGATCCGCTGGGCGCGATGGCGCATTCGCCCCAAGCAGCCAGACAATCGGTGCCTCAAGCCCCTTGGCGCCGTGAATGGTCAGGATGCGTACGCGGCCCGCCTCGGCTTGCTGCGACTCGATCTCGCCCTCATCCGGCGCGTCGTTGGCGTCGGCATCGCGCAGTTCGTGCAACTTATCGATGAAGCGCGGCAGGCTCGGATAGCGCCCGCCATCGACATCGAGCGCCAGCAGCAACAGTTCGCGCAAATTGGCTGTCACGCCAGCGGCCATGGCGGCCGGCACGGCACACCGATACCGCGAAAGCACCTCACCCTCATGGTAAATGCGATCGAGCAAATCGTGCGCGGGCAGTCGATCAGCCGCCACCAGCCAGTCGGTCAGCAGGCGTGCCGCACGTGTCAGACGAGGCGTTGCGCCATCGAGGATCAACGCATTGAGCCGATGCCACCAGGAAGGCTCACTGCGCCAAGCCAATTGCATCAATTCGTCGTTGCTGCAGGCAAAGACGGGCGATCGCAGCGCGTGGGCCAGCTTGAGGTCATCGAGCGGCGTCACGAGAAACTCGATCAACGCCGCCATGTCACGAATCTCGACCGCCGTCAGCAACCCGCCGCGCGACCCTGCATTGAATGGAATTCCGGCCGCGCTCAACGCACGTTCATAAATCGACAAGCCGGTACGGCTGCGTACGAGAACAAGAATATCGTCGTAGCGCGCCGGCCGCATGACGTGATTGCCAGCGGCATCCTTGTCGCAGATCTGCCACGCCAAATCGCCCTGCCCGACAATTTCACCGATCTTTTGCGCCAGCATCTCGGCTTCCTTGCGCCGACGTCGATCCTCCGGCTCGACGACCGGTTCGGTCAGCGGATCACGCAGACCGTCACGCGGCGTCGGCGATTCGATCTCGTCCTTGCCGGCCAGCGGCAACAACGCCACCCATCCCGGCACATCTTCCACCAGCGAAGATTGCTTGCGGAATGGGGAAAATTCCGGCGTATCGAGAAACACGGCGTTGACCACGTCGATCACTGGTCGCGCGTTGCGTCGCGTCACATCCTGTTCGCAACGCACCGCAGCATAGTCACGCATCATAAAATCGGCGGCAACGGCGAAGAGACGCGGCTCGGCACGACGGAAGCGATAGATTGACTGTTTGGGGTCACCAACGAGAAAAACACGGGGGCGCGAATCGTCCGAATAGGCGTCGAACCACGCACGCAATATCTGCCACTGCAACGGATTGGTGTCCTGAAACTCGTCAAGCAGGACATGACGGTAGCGCGCATCCAGCCGCGCCTGCAGGAAAGCCGCTGTACTCTCGTCGCGCAACAACTGCAGCACTTTCCATTCCGCATCGACGAAATCGATCTGCCGTCGCACCTGCTTGAACGCCTCGACATGCGCGAGAAATTCGGCGAAGACGACGCAGGCGTCACGGTTGAACGCCAGAATGCGCTCCGCCGTCTGGCGCTCGATGCACTCGATCACACGGCCGCCGAGGCTGGCATGCAGGTCGAGGAAACGTGCGGCACCCGACGGCGTGAAACGCTTGTCGAGCGCAGCGCTCGGTTTCTTCGAGCGCAAGGCGTTTTCCTTGGTCAGCAGCAGGGTGCGCAAATGCGCAAAGGCTTGGGCACGACGTTCGTCATGCCGGCGGAGGCCGGCATCGGCCGGAGCACCGCCGGACGCCGGGGCAGCCCCGGCCATCGCATCGCCCATGCTCAAAGCGGCACGCAAGGCGGCCGCCGCTGTCTGATCGGTGGCCAGGCTGCTCATTTCGAGAAAGCCGAGATACGCCTGAAAATCGGCCGCCCAGTCACCCGCGAAAAACGCCGCCAGCGCCTCGCCGGGCGCACCCGCGTCGAATTCCGATTGCAGTGCGGCGATGACTTTTTCCGCAATGACATCCGGATCGGAATCCAGCGCCAGCCATTCGCTGCGACGACCGAACGCTCGCCGGATCAGGCGCTGGGTCATTTCCAGGCCTGCCAGGGCCAACAGACGCACGAACCCCTGCGCGGCCGCGCCTTGCGGGTTTCTTTGCAGTTTCGCCGCGAAGGACTGCCAGAGTTCGTCGAATAGCTGCGAATCGGATTCCGCGAGCTTCATGCCGGCCAGATTGGCCGAAAGCGGCGCAGCGTCGACGAGTTGCAGGAACCAGCCGTGAAAGGTGTTAACCGTCAATCCGGGCTGCGCGGCGAGCACGCGTTCATACAAACCGCGGGCAAGGCGCCGTACCGACGCATCGGCGGCCACGCCGCGCTCGGCCAGAAAAGACATCAGGTCGTCATCGCCCGCCGTCGCCAGCAAGCGCAGCCAATCGACCACGCGCTCCTCGATCTCCCGCGCAGCCTTGCGCGTAAAGGTGATCGCAAGAATTTCGCCGGGCGCGACGCCGGCCAGCAGCAGGCGAACGATTCGCGAAGCCAGCAACCACGTCTTTCCGCTGCCAGCGCAGGCCTCGACAACGACGCTGTGCGCCGGATCGAGCGCGCGCACGATCAAGGACTCGGTCGTTCCGTCCGGATCACTCATGGAACAATTGAATATTTGTGGATGGGCAAGCGATGCTTCGTTCGTGACCCGACAAGAAAAAAATGAGCGCCAAGACGGGTTCTCTTTTTCGTCAAGGCTGCAGTGGCGCAACGATGCGGTCGATCTCGGCCAGCACTTCGTCTTCAAACGGTGCAGCCTCGACGGCAGCGACCGCGTCCAGCACTTGCGAGGGGCGGCTGGCGCCGATCAATACCGACGTCATCGACGGATGACGCAGCACCCAGGCCACGGCCATGCGCGCCAGCGTCAACCCGCGCGCGGCGGCAATCTCGTTAAGCCGACGTACCGCATCCAGGCGTGCTTGCGTGAGTTGTTCGGGCTTGAGGAACACGCCGCGAGCGGCACGCGAATCCTCCGGCACGTCGCCGTTGAGGTAACGGTCGGTGAGAATACCTTGCGCCAGTGGCGAGAAGGCGATACAGCCGATGCCTTCTTCGGCCAGCGCCGGCAAGAGTGCCGATTCGATCCGTCGGTCGAGCAGACTGTAACGCGGCTGATGAATCACACAGGGCGTACCCCGATCGCGCAGCAGGGCTGCGGCCTGGCGCATCAGATCGGCCGGGTAGTTGGAGAGTCCGACATACAACGCCCGTCCGCTGCTCACGATGTGGGTAAGTGCAGCCATGGTTTCTTCCAGCGGCGTTTCCGGGTCGGGACGGTGGTGATAGAAGATGTCGACGTAGTCCAGCCCCATGCGCTTGAGACTCTGATCCAGACTGGCGATCAGATATTTGCGTGATCCCCAGTCACCGTACGGCCCCGGCCACATGGTGTAGCCGGCCTTGCTGGAAATGATCAATTCATCGCGGTAAGGGCGCAGATCAGTGCGCAGCAGTGCACCGAAGGTTTCTTCCGCGGCCCCTGGCGGCGGACCGTAGTTGTTGGCCAGATCGAAATGAGTGATGCCGTGATCGAAAGCGGCACGTACCACTGCGCGCCCGGTCTCGAAACGATCCGTCCCGCCGAAGTTGTGCCAGAGACCAAGCGACACAGCCGGCAGTTTCAGACCGCTGCGCCCGCTGCGGCGATAGGGAAGGACGGTGTAACGCTCAGGCGCCGCAAGGTAGGGGGTAGCATTCATGGATTGAGTCCGATAGCCCGACAGTCTGTCAGTCTACACGGGATAGGCCGGCAACGCGCATGAACATTAGCGTTCGCGGCATTGCTCCACCAGCAAATACGGGCGCCGCAGCGCCCGTATCTTGACCGTGCCTGTGCCGCGTTACCCCACCCACTTCCGTGCATTGCGGAACAGACGCATCCACGGCGAATCCTCACCCAGCGTTTCCGGCGACCAGGACATCTGCACGGTCCGGAAAACGCGTTCCGGGTGCGGCATCATGATCGTGAAGCGACCGTCGGCCGTCGTCACGCCGGTGATGCCGGCCGGGGAACCGTTCGGGTTGTACGGATAAATTTCCGTCGGACTGCCGGCGTTGTCGACGTAGCGCATTGCCGTCAGCACACCGGCTTGCTGCGCCGCCGAATCAAACTCGGCACGGCCTTCGCCGTGCGAGACGACGATCGGCATGCGGCTGCCGGCCATCCCGGTGAAGAACAGCGAGGGAGATTCGGGAATCTCGACCAGGGTGAAACGCGCCTCGAACTGCTCGACGCGGTTGCGCTCGAAGCGGGGCCAGGCATCGGCGCCGGGGATCAGGTCTTTCAGCGCGCTCATCATCTGGCAGCCGTTGCAGACGCCGAGCGCGAAGGTGTCGCCGCGCCCGAAGAAAGCCGAGAACTGGTCGCGGGCGCGCGGGTTGAAGAGAATGGTCCGCGCCCAACCTTTGCCAGCGCCCAGCACGTCGCCGTAAGAGAAGCCGCCGCAGGCCACGACGCCCTTGAAATCGGCCAGCGCAACACGTCCGGAAAGGATGTCGCTCATATGCACGTCGACCGCCGTGAAACCGGCGCGATCGAAGGCCGCCGCCATTTCCAGCTGACTGTTGACGCCCTGCTCGCGCAGGATCGCCATGCGTGGACGCGCGCCGACAGCCACGAACGGCGCGGCGATGTCTGCGGCCGGATCGTACGTCAGCGCCACTGTCAGCCCCTTGTCGTTGGCATCGAGCAGACGATCGTATTCCTGCTGCGCGCATTCCGGGTTGTCACGCAGCGATTGCATGCGATAACTCGTTTCCGACCAGGCGCGATGCAGATCGACACGCGCCTCGCGAATGAGCACCTCGCCGCGGCAGTTGATCTTCACCTCGCCGCTGCGATCCGGCGCGCCGATCAACACAGCTGTGATGCCGGCGGTCTGGAACGCGGCCTGGACAATATTGCGTTGCGCCCGGCGAATCTGCACAACGGCGCCCAACTCCTCGCTGAAAAGCGCCTTCACCGGACTCACCGGCGAACCATCACACAAATCGCCGATATCGAGCGCCAGGCCGCACCGCGAGGCGAAGGCCATTTCGGCGACGCAGGCGAACAGGCCACCGTCGGAACGGTCATGATAAGCCAGCAGCATGTCATCGGCGGCCAGCTTCTGAATGATCTTGAAGAATGCGGCCAGCTTCGTCGGCGCATCGACGTCGGGCGCCTCAGACCCGGTGGCGTTGAACACTTGCGCCAGCGCCGATCCGCCCAGCCGGTTGCGGCCTTCGCCAAGGTCGATCAGCAGCAGGTCGGTGACTTCGCCGTCGATCTTGAGCTGCGGCGTCAGCGTCCGCCGTGCATTCAGCACCGGCGCGAACGAACTGACGATCAATGACAAGGGCGCCACCACCTGCTTCGCCTCGCCGTTTTCTTCCCACGCCGTGCGCATCGACAGCGAATCCTTGCCGACCGGAATCGACACACCGATCGTCTGGCACAGGTCCGACACCGCGCGCACCGTATCGAAC
>CAYUYI010000055.1:0-10243 GCA_964448995.1 uncultured Propionivibrio sp.
ACTTCAGCCGCCCCCCCCTGCGCGCCCCCTAATCAGATCAGATGCTTAGAACCAGTACCGGCGCGCAGGACTCAATAAAAATAATATGCAATCAATCATCACCATTGCCGGACTTCGCAAGACTTACCCGTCTGGCCTTGAGGCGCTGCGCGGCATCGACCTAGATATCCGCCGGGGCGAAATCTTCGCTCTGCTGGGGCCGAACGGCGCTGGAAAAACAACGCTCATCAGCACCATCTGCGGCATCGTCCGGGCAACGGCGGGCTGCATTGAGGTCGGTGGTTTCGATATCGTCAAGCAGTACAAAAAAGCCCGCGCCATGATCGGTCTGGTGCCGCAAGAGTTGACGACCGACTCCTTCGAATCGGTCTGGGCAACGGTCTGTTATACCCGAGGGTTGTTCGGCAAACGCCCTGACCCGGCCTACCTCGAGAAACTGCTCCGTGACCTCTCTCTATGGGAAAAGCGCGACAAGCAGATCATCACGCTCTCCGGCGGCATGAAGCGCCGCGTGCTCATCGCCAAGGCGCTGTCGCATCAGCCGCAAGTATTGTTCCTTGACGAACCAACTGCCGGCGTTGACGTCACCCTACGTCGCGACATGTGGCAGCTCATCCGCAACCTGCGGAACGCCGGTGTCACCGTCATCCTGACGACGCATTACATCGAAGAGGCCGAAGACATGGCCGATCGCATCGGTGTCATCAACAACGGGCAGTTGATTCTCGTTGAGGACAAAGTCGAACTCATGCGCAACCTTGGCATGAAGCGGCTGAGCTTGCAGTTGGTCCAGCCGCTCGACTCGATCCCCGAGGTATTGGGCAGCTACGGACTGTCGCTTTCGGCGAACGGAAGCGAACTGATCTACACTTACGGCAGCCAGCGCGAAGGGAGCGCCGTTGCCGCATTGCTGGAAGACCTGAACCGTCACGGCATTCGTTTTCAAGACATCGACACCTCGCAACGCTCCCTCGAGGACATCTTCGTCAGTCTGCTCCATGAGGAGTCGACCACATGAACCTGACCGCCTTCCTGACGATCTACCGCTATCAGATGGCGCGTACTTGGCGGACGCTGTTCCAGAGCGTTTTCTCGCCGGTGATTTCGACGTCGCTCTACTTCGTTGTCTTTGGCTCGGCCATCGGCTCGCGCATTACTGAAGTCGATGGCATTCACTACGGCGCCTTCATCGTACCCGGGCTCGTCATGATGTCCCTACTGACGCAAAGCGTGTCGAACGCATCCTTCGCCATCTATTTCCCGCGCTTCACCGGCACGATCTACGAACTGTTGTCGGCACCACTGTCGTATCTCGAAGTCGTTCTCGCCTTTACGACCGCCGCCGTCAGCAAATCGATCATCCTCGCCACCATCATCCTGATGACCGCTACCGTCTTCGTGCCGTTGCATATCGCGCATCCAGTCTGGATGATCCTGTTCATGGTGCTGACGGCGACCACCTTCAGTCTGCTGGGTTTCATCATCGGCATCTGGGCTGACAGTTTCGAGCGCTTGCAGCTCGTTCCACTGCTGATCGTGACCCCGCTCACGTTTTTGGGTGGAACCTTCTATTCGATCGAGATGCTGCCCCCGTTCTGGCAAGCCATCTCGCTGTTCAATCCGGTGGTCTATCTGATCAGCGGCTTCCGCTGGAGTTTCTACGAACACACCGACGTACCGCTGAGCATCAGCCTCTCCGTAACCAGCCTTTTTCTCGTCCTTTGCCTGATCGTCATCGCCTGGATTTTCAAGACCGGATATCGCCTGAAGCAATGAGCGCACGCCATAGCTCCGTGGTCTGGCTTTGTGCGAAAATGGATGCCATTCGCTTCCCACCGGAACCACAGGAGTCGCAATGATGCTCGAACAGCCGTTGCAGGATATCGATGCCTGGGTAAAGTTCTTCAGCGACGCCGAATTGCCGATCCTTCGACAAACCCTGAGACGTCTCGATGAAGCACACGCCAAGATCGACAGCATCAGCGGACGGGAGATCGCCGCCATCGTTTTGCAGGATCCGCTGCTGACTGTCCGGGTGCTCTCGCACATTCAACCCTTGAGCGGAAAACGCCTGCATTCCGACATCACCAACATCGGCAATGCCATCATGATGCTGGGAATCGAGCCTTTCTTCGAAAGTATCGGTACGCCGACCACGCTCGAATCGCTGCTCCAGGACGAGCGACAGGCGCTGCTCGGCGCACTTCAAGCCATTCGGCGCATGCAGCGCGCTTCGCGTTATGCCCATGACTGGGCATTCGAACGCCACGAGTTGAATATCGACGAAGTCACCGTCGCCGCACTGCTCCACGATCTCCCGGAAATTCTACTCTGGTGTTTTGCGCCGAAACTCGCCATGGAAATTCGCGACCTCCAGCAGGCAGAAAAAGGCTTGCGCAGCGGTATGGCGCAAGAACAAGTGCTTGGCATCCGCCTGTTCGACTTGTTGCACGCGCTCTGCGACGCATGGCATCTGCCCCTGTTATTGAAGACGTTGATGGACGATGCCAAGACCGATACACCTCGCATCCAGAATGTCGCCCTAGCCGTCAATCTCGCCCGTCACACGGCGAATGGCTGGGATCACCCGCGATTACCGAGCGACTTCGAGGCCATTGAAAAGCTCCTTCATCTTGAGCGTGAAACGCTCCTGAAGAAACTGGATGTCCCCGAAAGCCTCTTTGCGACCTATCTTGTCCAACCGCCAAAAGGCGACGACATCAAGCCCCCATCTTCTCCAGTTTAGTAGCGCCCCATGTTCGCACGTCATTTCCTGATTGTCCTGCTTATCGCGGGTTGTTCGGCACACCTCCCAACACAACAAACGGCTCAATCCAGTATGCCCCCCTCACCGGCCAAACCGGTCAAAATCGGCTTGGCACTGGGCGGCGGTGCCGCCCGTGGTTTCGCCCACGTTGGCGTAATCAAGGTGCTTGAAGCGCAAGGCATCCACCCGGAAATTGTCGTCGGCACCAGCGCCGGCGCGGTCGTCGGCGCGCTCTATGCGGCTGGCAATAGTGGCTTCGATCTGCAAAAACTCGCGCTAAAAATGGACGAATCGAAGATCAGTGATTGGTCGTTACCGGATCGGGGCGTACTCAAAGGCGAATCGCTGCAGTTGTTCGTCAATGAAGCCGTGGCGCACAAGCCGATCGAAGCCCTGAAAAAACCTTTCGCCGTCGTTGCTACCGATCTTGGCAACGGCGAAAGCATCCTGTTCCGTACCGGCAACACCGGTATGGCGGTACGCGCCTCAGCCACCGTGCCTGGCATTTTCAAGCCCGTCACCATCACGGGGCATGAATATGTCGACGGCGGCCTGTCCAGCCCGGTTCCGGTTCGTGGCACTCGCCAGATGGGTGCCGACGTCGTGATCGCCGTCGATATCTCGGCGAAGCCCGCCAATCAGGCCACTCGCGGAACGCTCGACATTCTCTTGCAGACCTTCACCATCATGGGGCAGAACCTGGCCCGCTTCGAACTGAAAGATGCTGATGTCGTCATCCGACCGCAGGTCGGCAACATCGGCGGTGCCGACTTCCAGGCCCGCCACGACTCAATTCTGGAAGGCGAGAAAGCCGCTCAAGCAGCCCTGCCGCAGATTCGCGAAGCCATCCGCAAGGCTTCGCTCAAAAACTGACACGACGTAAATAACGCGCCTTGATTTTCACCCGACAAACTTGGCCTTGCGCTTCTCCACGAAGGCGCGCACGCCTTCAAGACCATCTTCGGAACGACTCAGCTCAGCGATCTGGCGTGTTTCACGCTCCATCTGAGACTCGAGCGAATCGCTCAGCGACATCAACATCAGTTTTTTGACGCCGCCGAAGGCGCGAGTTGGGCCATTGGCCAACTGTGCTGCCAAGCAGTCGACTTCGGTTGCCAATGCTGATTGTGGAACAACCCGGTTAACAAGCCCCCAGTCAAGCGCTTCCTGCGCCTTGAGGACGCGGTTACTCAGAAAGAGGTCCATCGCTCGCCGCCGACCAATTAACCGCGGCAGATAGTATGTCGCACTGCCGTCGGGTGTCAGTCCAATCTGCGTGTAGGCACTGGTAAAAACCGCGTTGTCCGAGGCAATTGCCAAATCGCAAGCGGCCGCCAGACTCAAACCGGCTCCTGCCGCAACACCGTTGATTGCGCCAATCACCGGCGCATCCATCCACGCCAGCCGCGATATCGCCTGATGCAAGCAACCTGTGATTTCTTTGATGAGCAGATCAACTGTGTCCGGATTGGCTGCGAACGAGGCCACGTCCCCCCCGGCACAAAACGCTTTGTCTCCCGCACCGGAGATGATCACCGCCCGAACCGTCCGATCCGAACCGCAACGATTGACGATATCGCAGAGCTCTCTGGCGCTCTGCAAATCGATTGCGTTGAAATGCTTCTCACGACGAATGGTAATCCGCGCCACATGACACTCAACGCGGTAGTCGAAATTGATGTACTCCATGCGAATTCTCCCCGAATAATGCACCGCAACACACGATGTGAATTGCTTGCCCGTCAGGCGCCTCCCAGCATCTCGCGGGCATGCTGACGCGTGATGGCGGTAATTTCAACGCCGCCAAGCATGCGCGCGATTTCCTCGACTCGCGACAGGCCATCAAGCGACTCGACATGGCTTCTAAACGTCCCGTCCTGGGCCTGCTTGATTACCTGCCATTGCCAGTCTGCACGGGCAGCGACCTGTGCCAGATGCGTCACGCACAGCACCTGACGCTCACGCCCCAACGTCCGCAACAGACGCCCGACCACTTCAGCGACACCACCACCGATTCCCACATCGACTTCGTCGAAAATCAGCGTCGGAACACGGGCTTCCTGAGCCGTCACCACCTGGATCGCCAGGCTGATGCGCGACAACTCACCACCAGACGCCACTTTTGCCAAAGGACGAGCCTCATTGCCTGCCAGACCGGCAATCCTGAATTCCACCTGCTCGAACCCATTGGCGCTTCCGCCGGCGACAGGAACCAGCGCAATTTCGAAGCCCCCGCCACCCAGCGCTAGTTGCTGCATGACGCGACTAACTTCTTCAGCGAGCACCTTGGCCGCCTTGGCGCGCACTTTCGAGAGCCGGTTCGCCAATACTTCGAATGCCTGACGCGCCTTGGCAACCCGCGCCTCAAGCGCTGCGATGTCAGCCGCCTCACCGAGTACCGAAACGCGCGCCTGCCAACCGGAAAGCAAACCTGGCAGTTCTTCCGGCGCCACGCGAAACTTCCTCGCACACCCTAGCACCGCCTCGATTCGCCTTTCGACTTCGGTCAGGCGGCGCGGATCGAGATCCATCCTGTCTGCATAACGATGCAAGGCTGAAACTGCTTCAGCCAGCTCGGCCTGCGCCGCCTGAACCAGCGCCGCGACTTCGCCCAGCGCGGGATCGTAGGACGCCAAGTCGTCAAGGCGCCGGGCGACTGCCTCGATTTGCTCCTCGCACGCTGCATCGCCCTCGGATAACAAGCCGAGCGAAAAACGTGCTCCCTCAGCCAAACTGACCGCATGCCCCAGCCGCTTATGTTCGATATTGAGCGCTTCCCACTCGTCGGCGGAAAAACCGAGCGCCTCCAATTCCCGAATCTGCCACTCGAGTTGTTCGCGTTCACGCGCGATGGCGTCGGCATCTTTCGCCGACGATTCAAGCAGAGAACGCGCGTCGCGCCACAGCCGCCAGGATACCGCCACTTCTTCAACCAGTGCGGACAAGCGGGCATGAGAATCAAGCAAGGCACGTTGCGCATCGCTGCGCAGCAATGACTGATGCGCGTGCTGTCCATGGATATCGACCATTCCTTCCGCCACCTCACGCAATTGCTGAACTGTGACTGCCGACCCATTGAGATAGGCGCGCGAACGCCCGTTTCCATCGAGCACACGGCGCAGGATCAGGCTATTGTCTTCGACGTCGATATCCTGCTCACGAAGCCAGCCGGCAACGGACTCGGCATCGCGCAAATCAAACTCGGCACTCACTTCGGCGCGCTCACATCCGCTACGGATCAACCCGGTATCGGCGCGTTCTCCAAGAACGAACGCCAGCGCGTCGACCAAAATCGACTTGCCTGCCCCGGTTTCACCGGTCAACGCGCCAAAGCCTTGTCGGAATTCAAGCTCAAGCCGGTCCACCAAAACAAAATCGCGAATGGTCAGGCGACACAACATCGTCAGGCACGTCCTTTCGCAGACTGCTGATCAATCCTCGGCAATTCGCTCCAATGCAATTTCTCGCGCAGCATGGCGAAATAGCTGTAGTTGGGCGGATGCAGCAGGCAAATCGAGAACCTCGACCGCCGGATATGAACCACATCTTCGATGCGCAGATCGACCGTCACTTGCCCATCACAGTGCGCACGCGAGTCGATGGCCTGAAGAATGCGAATTTCAATCTCGCTGCGGTCGCTGACCAGGATCGGACGATTGGTCAGCGAATGAGGACACAACGGCACCAATGCGATGCCGGACACCTGCGGATGCTGAATCGGCCCGTTGGCCGAAAGTGCGTATGCCGTCGATCCGGTTGGCGTTGAAACGATCAGGCCGTCAGAACGCAGATTGAAGACAAATTCACCATCGATGAACAACTGGAACTCGATCAAGCGACCGATCGGCCCCTTATCAACGACCACTTCGTTCAGCGCCAGGCTGGACGCAACCTTCTCTCCGGAACGGAATACTTCGGCTTCGAGCAGCATGCGCGTTTCCGGCTTGAATCGGCCCGCCAGTAAATCGTCAATCGCGGCCGACATGTCATTACGGGCGATGTCAGTCATAAACCCGAGTCGCCCCTGATTCACGCCGACCAGCGGAACGCAGTAGTGCGCCAGTTGGCGAGCCGCGTTCAGCATCGTGCCGTCACCGCCAAGGACGATTGCCACATCGGCACGCTGTCCGATCGTTGCAAAATCGCAACGCTCCCAGCTTTGAATCGGCGGCGCGGCCAAGTTAGCGGCCGTCGCCTGTTCGATGATCACAGCCAGCCCGCGTTGCCGCAGTTCTTCGGCCAACAGGCAAAGCGATTCGGAAATTTCGCGGCTCTGATATTTGCCGATCAGCGCGACTGTTTTCGGGTTGAATCGATAGTTGTTCGAGTGCGCGTCATCCATGGGGCGAATTAAACCACAATCACCACGGTTGCGTCCGCTTTCCGCGGTTTCAGGCGCTTCGATTCAACGCAGCACATTGCCAACATTTTTTGTAGAATCCCCCCATGCTTGACGAACGCTCTCGGACACTCTTAAAAACACTGATCGAACGCTACATTGCCGACGGGCAACCGGTCGGTTCGCGCGTTCTTTCTCGCTTTTCCGGACTTGACCTCTCGGCGGCCACGGTGCGCAACGTCATGGCGGATCTGGAGGATCTCGGCTTCATCGCCAGTCCGCACACCTCGGCCGGACGCATTCCCACACCACGTGGCTACCGTTTCTTTGTCGATAGCCTGCTGACCATGCAACCGCTTGATTCGGAAAAGATCCACGCGATCGAGGGTCAGCTCCACCCGTCCCAACCACAGCAACTCATCAGCAGCGCCTCGCAACTGGTATCAGAATTGACCCACTTTGCCGGCATCGTTCTGACACCGCGGCGCAAAGCGCCGAAAATCCGCCAGATCGAGTTCGTCAGCCTGTCGGAAAAACGCATCCTGCTGATTCTCGTCACCACCGACGGTGATGTGCAGAACCGGATCTTGTTTACCGAACGACCGTATTCGTCAGCCGAACTCGTGACAGCCACGAATCATCTCAACCAGTATTTTGCCGGCCATGATTTCGAGCACATCCGCAATCGCGTCAAAGAAGACCTGCTCAGGCTGCGCAGTGATCTGCAGGGACTGATGGCTGCGGCGCTGGCTGCTGGCGACGAGGCGCTGCATCAGACCGACAGCCAGTATGTCATTTCGGGCGAACGTAACCTGCTGGAAGTCGAGGAGCTTTCCTCAAACATGAAACGCCTGCGCGAATTGTTCGACCTGTTCGAGCAGCGCACGGCCCTCATGCAACTGCTCGACATCTCGCATCGCGCCGACGGTATCCAGATCTTCATCGGCGGGGAATCGGGGCTCGCTCCGCTCGACGAATGCAGCGTCATCGCAGCGCCCTATGAGGTCGATGGCCAGATCGTTGGTTCCGTTGGCGTCATCGGCCCAACACGGATGGCGTACGAACGCGTCATCCCGATCGTTGATATCACCGCCAAGCTACTCTCTTCGGCGCTGACCTTCCAAGCCAATTCCTGATGCCATCCTATCTGGCAGAACCCGACTACCGCCACGGCACGCCCGAAAGAACGGCCGTTCTACTGATCAATCTTGGCACCCCCGAGGCGGCAACACCTAGCGCCGTCCGGCAGTACCTCAAGCAATTTCTCTGGGACCGCCGCGTCGTCGAGTTTCCGCGACCGCTCTGGTGGCTGATCCTCAACGGCATCATTCTCAACCTCCGACCGAAGAAATCAGCCCAGAAATACGCGACGATCTGGACCCCAGAAGGCTCTCCGCTGAAGGTTCACACAGAAAAACAAACCAAATTACTGCGCGGTTTTCTTGGTGAAACGGGGAAAAGACTCGTCGTCGACTATGCCATGCGTTATGGCCAACCCTCGATCGCAGCAACGCTTTCGAACCTGAAAGCCGCGGGTTGCACGCGCATTCTGCTGCTTCCGCTCTATCCGCAATACGCGGCCAGTACCACGGCCACTGCATTCGATGAAGCCTTCGCCTGGGCGGCGCAAACCCGCAACCAGCCCGAAATCCGGACGCTCAGGAGCTTTGCCGACGATGCTGGCTACATTGCCGCCTTGGCCGCCAGCGTGCACGAACACTGGATGGCTGTTGGACAGCCAGGCGAATCCTATCGCCTGCTCATGAGTTTCCACGGCGTGCCCCGAGCCACCCTTGAGCAAGGCGACCCTTACCATTGTGAATGCCAAAAAACCGGTCGCCTGCTGGCTGAAGCTTTAGGCTTGCCGCCGGACAAATACCAGATTGCCTTTCAATCGCGCTTCGGCCGTACCGAATGGCTTCAGCCATATACGGCGCCCACACTGTCCGATCTCGGCAAACAACGCACAGAACGCGTTGATGTCATCTGCCCGGGATTCGCATCTGACTGTCTGGAAACGCTCGAAGAAATCGCCATCGAAGGCAAGGCCAGTTTCTTGCAATCGGGAGGCGGGGCTTTTCACTATATTCCCTGTCTCAATGAGCGTGATGATTGGATTCACGCCCTCGCCCGTCTCGCCACACAACACCTGCAAGGCTGGCCAACAGACTGCTTCCCGGCAGACGAGACCCTCATCAATACCGCGCGCCGGGCTCGTGATCTCGGCGCCCGGTATTGAGTAGAACTACCTATAGTCAATTCCCCCAAAAGCCGTCTTTGGTCTGACAACCTGACCTTAAAACCATTGACGAGCCTCCGCCTCGAGCATAGAGTTCAACGCAGTGCTTATTGCGTCGAACAAGCACCTTCCACCAAATAACACGCCTACAAACAACCGAGGAGTCTGAACATGAAACGCAGAACCATGCTCGCATCCGCACTGGTCGTGGCCGCCAGCGTCTTCGCTGCCCCCGCCTTCGCCGCTTTTCCGGACAAGCCTGTGACCGTCATTTGCCCGTGGACCGCCGGCGGCGGCACCGACCTTCTTCTGCGCGCGCTGTCGAAGGAAGCCGAAAAATTCCTCGGCCAGACAATCAACGTCGTCAACCAGACGGGCGGCGCCGGTGCTATCGGCCATAACGCGATCCGTGCGGCACGCCCGGACGGCTACACGGTCGGCATGATCACTTTCGAACTCAACTCCTTGCCGCCACAAGGCCTGGTACCCTTCACCTGGAAGGATTTCGATCCGCTGATGCGCCTCAATGCCGACCCGGCCGCCCTGTCGGTTCGCGCCGACGCGCCTTACAGCACGGTACGCGGTTTCATGGATTACGCCAAAGCCAATCCGGGTGAAATTACCATCGGCAACTCCGCCCCGGGATCCGTCTGGCACATTGCCGCCGGCCTGGCCGCCGAAAAAACCGGCGTGAAGGTCAAGCACGTGCCGTTCGATGGCGCCCAGCCCGCTGTCACCGCCTTGGTCGGTGGTCATATCAAGGCGGTTGCCGTCTCGGTCGCGGAAGTTCGCAGCCAGGCACTGGCCGGCAACGTCAAGATCCTCGGCGTCATGTCACACGAACGCGACAAGCAGTTCCCGAACGTCCCGACCTTCAAGGAGCAAGGTGTTGATGTGC
>CAYUYI010000056.1:0-10214 GCA_964448995.1 uncultured Propionivibrio sp.
CCGCTGCCTGAGCGACAGCGGCGGTGGTTTGTCGGTCATGCACGGCAACCGCGACTTCCTGCTGGGCGACGATTTTGCCACCCGTTGCGGGGCTCATTTGTTACCCGACCCCTTCGTGCTTTCCATTTCATCGCACGAATTTGTTCTTTCGCATGGTGACGCCTTGTGCACCGACGACAGCGACTATCAAGCGTTCCGTGCGAAAGTCCGCCATCCGGCCTTTCGCACCGCGGCACTGGCCCGACCGCTTGCCGAACGCAAGGTGATGGCAGCGGCCTTGCGCGCCCAAAGCGAACAGGCCAAAGAGGGCAAAAACAAATCAGGCAACCATCTCGCCGATCTCAATGCCAAAGCCATTGAAAATCTGTTCCTCGAACATCGTTACGCCACCTTCATTCATGGCCATACGCACCGACCGGCGACGCATGACCACCTTGTCGACGGCATCCCTGTCCAACGCTGGGTGCTTGCGGATTGGCACGAAGATCGCGGCGAATTTCTCTGTTTCGACGGCAAACAGTTTCACCGACACGCCTTGTAACGATCTCTTTCAGCCATTGTCTTTGAGGGTCAAATCATGAATTGCGCAGTCAACGCCATCGCTTATCTCGACACCGAAATCGAACGTAACGTCAGCGCCGCACTGGCCGAAGATGTCGGCAGCGGTGATCTCACCGCCCAGTTGGTCCCGGCAGGCACGATCGGACGTGCCAAGATCATCTCACGAGAACATGCGGTACTCTGCGGCACCGCCTGGTTTGAACGCTGTTTCTTGAAACTCGATTCGTCGATTCGTATCACCTGGAAAGCTGCAGATGGCGAACGCGTCGTGCCAGATCAAGTACTGTGCGAGCTCGAAGGCCCTGCCCGCGCCTTGCTGACCGGCGAACGAACGGCACTCAATTTCCTGCAGATGCTTTCCGGCGTCGCCACCAAAGCCCGCCAGTACGCAGACCTGGTCGCCGGGACTCGGGCAGAAATCGTCGATACCCGCAAGACCCTGCCCGGACTGCGCCTCGCACAGAAGTTTGCCGTCAAATGTGGCGGCGGCGGCAACCACCGCCTCGGCCTCTATGACGCAATCCTGATCAAGGAGAATCACATTCTCGCCGCAGGCAGTATCGCTTCGGCCATGCAAGCGGCACGACAGGTTGCCGAGAATACAAGTGGCGACTGCAAGTTCATTCAGGTTGAGGTGGAGAATCTTGATGAACTCAAACAAGCGCTGGCGGCCGGTGCCACGATGATTCTCCTTGACAACATGAGCAACGATCAGATGCGCGAGGCTGTTGCCATCAATGCCCAACGCGCCGTGCTGGAAGCTTCGGGCAACGTCAGTCAAGAAACGGTGCGCGGCATTGCCGAAACTGGCGTCGACCGCATCTCGATCGGCGGATTGACCAAGGACGTGCGGGCACTCGATCTTTCCATGCGTTTTCAGTAAGCGAAGCGCTCGCCGTCAACATGGGATGCCGCTATAATGGGTCGGAGGATAACAACACACGACTGCTTCCGCTGGTCACGTGATGAATGAAAGGGGAGGTTCATGCTTTTTGCGCTGTTCTACCTGCTGGCGATCACAGTATTAGTGCTCCACTTTACCGGTTTCCTTGCTCGACATAATCTGGAGTGGCTGGTTCTCGCACTCGCCGTCGCCGTTTTCCCTGCTGTCATTTACCTTTAACCAGCAGCCAAACCATAAAAAAGGCACCGATCGGTGCCTTTTTCACAGAATCTTGCGCAGTCCGCTAGAGGCAGTGCGCCGCAACAAAGCGTTTTACTGCCTCAACGTCAACATCCATGACTTCGACTCGCTGCGGCAGACTTTCGATTCCCCGCATTGAAACCGGACGTTCAGGCGTCATACCTAACGCCTCGACAATCGTTTCCTCAAACTTAGCCGGTAGCGCCGTTTCCAACGCGAGCGTCGGCACGCCCGGCACACGGTTATCCAACGCCACTTTAAGCCCGTCGGCGGTGTGCGTATCGATCATCACCTTGTATTTCTCAAAGGCCAGACGAATCGTCCGCAAACGGTCACCATGGCTGCTACTTCCCGAAACGAAACCAAACGCCGGCAAACGCGTGAAATATGTCGTCTGCGAAAGGTCGAAACTCTCGCCTTTATCGACTTTTGCCCACAATTCGCGGACCACCTTCGGATCTCGCCCGACCAGATCGAAAACAAAGCGCTCGAAATTGGAGGCCTTGGAAATATCCATCGACGGACTCGAAGTGACCTGTGTTTCGCTCGTTGCACGCGGGCGATAGACACCAGTACGGAAAAATTCGTCAAGCACGTCATTCTCGTTGGTCGCCAGAACCAACCGGGCGATCGGCACCCCCATCATGCGCGCGATATGACCGGCACAGATGTTGCCAAAATTGCCCGACGGCACGGCCAGAACAATCTCCTCATCGTTCGAACGGGTGCCGGCAAAATAACCACGAACATAGTAGACAATCTGCGCTACCACGCGTGCCCAGTTGATCGAATTGACGGCACCGATCTTGTATTTCGCCTTGAACTCGTGATCGTTCGAAACCGCTTTGACGATATCCTGTGCATCGTCAAACATGCCGCGCACGGCGATATTGAAGATGTTTGCATCCTGCAACGAGAACATCTGCGCTCGCTGGAAAGCGCTCATCCGGTTATGCGGCGACAACATAAAAACGCGTATACCCCGTTTGCCGCGCATCGCATATTCGGCCGCCGAACCGGTATCTCCGGAGGTCGCACCGAGGATATTGATTTCCTCGCCCTTCTTCGCCAGCACGTACTCGAACAGATTGCCGAGCAATTGCATGGCCATGTCCTTAAAGGCCAAGGTCGGTCCATTGGAGAGTTCGAGCAAACCGAGTCCCGGTTCGAGCCAGCGCACCGGCGTGATTTCGCCCGCGTTCTGGGGATCGCGCCCGTTACAGTACACCTCGGCCGTATAGGTCTTGTCGACCAGCGCCTTCAGATCGCCTGGCGGAATATCGTCAATGAATTTTGAGAGCACCGCAAACGCTAGTTCGGCATAAGACAGACCACGCCACGTATCAAGCTCGGCGCGCGTCACGCGCGGATAGGCGTCAGGCAGATACAACCCGCCATCTGGCGCCAACCCTCCCAGCAGGATTTCGGTAAAGGTCTTTTTTGCCGGATTCGGCGAATCGTCGCGAGTCGAAATGTAATGCATGGGATAGAGGGCTAACGTGGTTTTCGCAAAGCAGCGAGTCTACCACGCCCCTCGCACGCTTCAGCAGGCGACGACGTTGTTCTTTCCGCGACGCTTTGCCGCGTAGGTCGCTGCATCGGCCCGCAAAATGACCGCGTCGACCGCCTCATCCCCCTGCTGCACGCATACACCAGCACTGAAAGTCATACCCCGGTCAGCCCCAGGAATCGTGTGGGTGGAAAGCTCCAAGAGAAAACGCTTTACGACCCCGGTCGCATCTACAAGCGAAGTCTCCGGCAGCATCAGAACAAATTCCTCCCCTCCGAAACGGCTGAGAATATCGGTCGGCCGCAACATACGCCGTAACAGACCAACCAGAAACACCAGCGCCTGATCGCCAACTTGATGGCCAAACGTGTCGTTAAGCACCTTAAAGTCATCGAGATCGATATAGGCGATGGCAAAGCCGGTGCGGCGACGCTGCGCACGTGCCATTTCCCGCTCGCTGGCGCGTTCAAAACCTCGGCGATTGAGTGCCCCAGTCAGAGGATCGGTGAGCGCCGCATCGCGCGCTTCAGCCAAGGCTTGCTCCAATTCGGCGATGCGCAGTTCAGCGGCCAGCAGTTCGAACATACCCGCTTCCTGAACCAGACTTCTCGGCAAACCAGAGACAATCGCCGGACCACAGTCAACGTGGGGTATGGTCAGCGCCTGTCCGACCGCCCGCGTCGCCCCCGGACGCCGATGCAATCGGCGCGATGCCAGGCGATTCGAGAATACGACCGAAGGAGTGCTGCGATTCATTCCGATTTGCTCCGCTGTCAGGCACACTCAATATCGGCGCCTGGAACTGTATCTACGGAAAAAAAGGAATGATCTTGAGCGTGTTTTTAGAAAAACATCTCAACAGACTGTTTTATATTGTTTTTTGAAACCATTCACCACGTTCGTTGCGCAGCCACCAACCGTTGGGCGCCTGTTTTTTCCATTCAGCGCCGAAAGTCACACGCACATAGCGCAACCACGATTGTTGCACGTCGCCATCCCCATGCCCCACGGCAGAACACATCCCCAAGTAGAAGACGGCCCGGTCGCGGTTCTCTTCATCGACCAGTTCAACGACTTCCTGAGAGATGCTGGTGGTGTCGCGCATGGCCACGTCGCCATCATCGGTCAAGCCGATCTCTCCGCTTTCGAGCAGCGTCTTTAGCGCGGGGAAACGCGCCTGCATCCGGTTAAGCGGCAGCGAGATATTGGTCGAGGCATACATCCCGTCGTAAGGTAGCGGCCAGACCTCCTTGCCCAGCAACTGACCCACCAGTCGCTGAGCCTGAATGACAGTTCCCTGCGCCGCATAAGTCAGGAGATGGTTGGGCGTGCTTTCACAGCCCGCCAGCAAGAGCAGCACCATCATGAAACACCAACGGCAAACCAGCCTCATGCCCCCGCTCCCGATGCCGACAATCTGCTAGAGCAAAGCCTCCAGACGCAATCGGGTCACCTTATCCCTGACCACCGGCAAGCTGTTGATCTTCGCAATGGCCGCGTCAATGTTTTTCTCCCGCGTTTCGTGCGTCAGCATGATGATATCGGCTTGATCCTCGCCTTCATCCGGCTCGCGCTGGAACATGGCATCAATCGAAATCTCCTGATCGGCCAAAATCCGCGTGATGTCAGCCAGCACGCCCGGCTTGTCCTCAACGCGCAAACGGAGGTAGTAGCTGGTCACGATCTCGGATTGCGGCAGAATCGGCAGATCGACCACAGCCTCCGGTTGGAAAGCGAGATGGGGAACCCGATGCTCCGGATCCGCGGTGTGCATGCGCGTCACATCGACGAGGTCGGCAATCACCGCAGAGGCAGTGGGTTCTGCCCCCGCGCCCTTGCCGTAATACAAGGTCGCGCCGACCGCATCACCCTTGACCAGTACCGCGTTCATAGCACCTTCGACGTTGGCGATCAGCCGCTTGGTCGGAATCAGTGTCGGATGCACGCGCAACTCCACGCCTTCCGTCGTGTGCTTGGTGATCCCAAGCAGCTTGATCCGGTAACCAAGCTGTTCAGCGTACTTGATGTCGACCGCTTCGAGCTTGGTGATCCCTTCGATGTAGGCCTTGTCGAAGCTCACTGGATTACCAAAGGCTATGGCACTCATCAGCGACAGCTTGTGGGCCGCATCGATGCCCTCGACGTCGAAGGTCGGATCGGCTTCTGCATAGCCCAGCCGCTGCGCCTCCTTGAGAACGGTATCGAACGACAGCCCCTTGCTCCGCATTTCGGAAAGAATGAAGTTCGTCGTGCCGTTGATGATCCCGGCAATCCATTCGATGTGATTCGCGGTCAAGCCCTCACGCAGCGCCTTGATGATCGGGATGCCCCCAGCCACCGCCGCCTCGAACGCCACCATGACGCCATTTTTCTGCGCGGCAGCAAAAATCTCGTTACCGTGCTTGGCCAGCAGGGCCTTGTTGGCCGTAACCACATGCTTGCCGTTTTCGATTGCCTTGAGCACCAGTTCGCGGGCGATGCCATAGCCACCGATCAGTTCGATGACCACATCCACTTCAGGATCGGCGACCACCGAAAACGCATCATCAGTCAGACGGCACGTTCCGCCGGTCACTTTCCGTGCCAATTCCAGATTCCTGTCGGCCACCACCGTAATCTCGATCGGTCTGCCTGCGCGGCGCGTAATTTCTTCCGCGTTGCGTTTGAGAACGGTATAGGTTCCGCCACCGACGGTACCGATGCCCAGCAAACCCACATTCATTGCTTTCATTTCAATGCCTTCCTGAAACAGTACGAAGAAACGTGCATCCCTTCGCGAAAATAAAAACGGTGCGCCCGATGTCGCTGCACGCCGGAATCAAGCGTCAGCGCATCACATCCCAATGCAACAGCCTGACTTTCCAGCCAGTCGAGCAGCAGCTTACCTGAACCTTGCGAACGCCGCTGCTCATCGCTCACCAGATCATCGACGTAAACACGCCGTCCATCCGCCGTATTCTCGATCAAACGCCACACAGCAACACTGACCGCTGTATCGTTCTCGACCACGATCGCCATCCGCCCACCATTGGCGAAGACTGCCGCCATTTTTCCAGCGTAATTAGGTGGAAGATGTGGCCGCAATTGCCGATGCACTGCCTCAGCCATCCTCAACCCCTCCGGGCTGACAATATCGCCACTGGCATCGGTCACCTGAACAATCCGCATGCTCAACCCAACGTTGCGTGACGCTTGCGATACCCCTCAAGAAAACGGGCGATTCGACCGATGGCCTCGCGCAGATCATCCTCGTAGGGCAGAAAAACCAACCGGAAATGATCCGGATGTGGCCAATTGAACCCGGTTCCCTGTACCAGCAACACCCGTTCCTGTTGCAGCAGATCCTTGATGAACAGTTGATCATCCTGGATCGGGTAGATCTTCGGGTCGAGGCGCGGGAACATGTATAGCGTGGCCTTCGGCTTGACACAGGTCACACCGGGAATCGCCGTAATCAACTCGTGCGCGACCTCGCGCTGACGATACAGGCGCCCGCCTGGCGTCACCAGGTCGTCGATACTCTGATATCCCCCCAGCGCCGTCTGAATGCCGTACTGCCCGGGCACGTTGGCACACAGGCGCATCGAGGCAAGCATGTCGAGCCCTTCAATATAGTCTCGCGCCGACTGACGATCGCCGGAAACCACCATCCATCCGGCACGATAGCCACAGGAGCGGTAATTCTTCGACAGGCCGTTGAAGCTGACCGTCAGGACATCCTCCGAGAGCGAGGCGATCGCCGTATGCGTCACGCCATCGTACAAAACTTTGTCATAAACCTCATCGGCGTAGATGATCAATCCATGCTCGCGGGCGATGGCCACGATTTCACGCAGGAGATCGTCCGGATAAAGCGCCCCGGTCGGATTGTTCGGATTGATGACGACGATGGCGCGCGTATGCGCGGTAATCTTCGCCCGGATGTCGTCGAGATCAGGCAACCAGCCATTGTTCTCGTCGCACAGATAATGGCGCGGCGTGCCACCGGACAAGCTCACGGCTGCCGTCCACAACGGATAGTCCGGCGCTGGCACCAGCACCTCGTCACCCGCATTGAGCAGGGCATTCATGGACATCACGATCAGTTCGGACACCCCGTTCCCGATGTAGATATCCTCCAGCGTCACGCCCTTGATCTGTTTTTGCTGCGTGTAATGCATCACCGCCTTACGCGCCGCAAAGATCCCCTTCGAATCGGAGTAGCCCGCCGCGTTGGGCAGGTTGCGGATCATATCGAGCTGGATTTCCTCAGGCGAATCGAAGCCAAAGGCGCCAAGATTGCCGATATTGAGCTTGATGATCTTGTGCCCTTCATCTTCCATGCGCTTGGCCTGCTGAAGGACAGGTCCGCGGATGTCATAACAGACGTTGGCCAGCTTGTTCGACTTTAATACCGGTTTCATGGCGACTCCTTTCATGACACAGCGCGAGATGTGCCACCTTCTCTGCCTGCCGGAACAGACCGCCTGTCCGAACCCGCGAGACGCTAATTAATACTGCCGAAAAGCTATAATCCTACTTCACTACACCGCATGCCGCAATTTATGAGACCGCAGCCGAACACCTCCGCGACATACAACACTTTCACGGCCTACGGAGATGACTACGTCTGCATCAACACAGTCCGTCACACCCAAAACATCATTGTCATTCCTGACCGCCTGATTCCTGACTGGACAGCCAACCATTTCGACACATTGTCGCTCGCAGATATGCAGCAGATCGCGGCACTCGATGCTGAAATCATTCTTTTCGGGACAGGCAAGGAACTGCGTTTCCCACCACAGGAACTCATGCAGCCCCTGGCTCTTGTGCGCAAGGGGCTGGATGTCATGAATATCCATGCCGCCTGCCGCGCCTACAACCTGCTGGCCAGCGAAGGCCGACCGGTTGCTGCCGTCCTGCTTTTCGACTGAACACAACAACTCCACACAATCTTGATGAAGCGCATCGCACTGAAAATCGACGTCGACACCTTGCAAGGGGCACGTGTCGGAATCCCGACCCTGATCAATCTGCTCCAGCAGCATGACGCCAGCGGAACCTTTTTCTTTTCCCTCGGCCCAGACCAAAGCGGCTGCCAGCCTGGCGCCTCCTCACTCAAGCGATTCTATCCATTGAAGACCCGACTCTGCGGACGGATTCTCCCGTCGCCAGACATTAGCAACCGCTGCCGTGAGCTCTTGCGACAAACCCAGGCGGCTGGTTTCGAAACTGGCATCCATGCATGGGATCGCGTCGCATGGGAAGAGCGATCGGTCGGCGCAACGTCAGCCTGGATCGAAAACGAAATGAAACGAGCCGATGCACGTTTCACCGAGATTTTCTCGGAAAAACCGACGACCTGCGCCGCTGCCGGCTGGATCAGCCACCGCCACGCCCTTCGCCTAACACAACGGATGGGTTACAGCTACGCCAGTGACTGTCGCGGCAGCCACCCCTTCATCCCGGTCATCGAAGGAGAAATCGTCGCCTGCCCCCAGCTACCAACGACGCTGCCAACGCTTGACGAGGTTCTTTCCATCGATGCCGCACTCTCGGCTGAAGCGGCCGCTGAGCGCATCCTGAAACTCTCGCAGGCAATTCCAGGTGACCATGTTTTCACCCTGCGAACAGAACTCGAGGGCACGCTTTTTACCAAGGCGTTCGAGGAACTCGTACGAGGCTGGAAGGACGCTGGCTACACACTCGTCGCACTGCGAGACCTCCGTGCCGAACTCAAGATCAGCGAATTGCCACGTCACACGATCCAGTTTGCAGAAATCCCCGGGCGCCCCGGAAAACGGATGATTCAGGGACCGGCATTCCCGCTCGAAGGCTGAAGCAAAAAGGGCGGCCAAAGCCGCCCTCTCATCCACTCCGGAACAAAACTTCCGTCAGTCGCGATCACCACCAAAGGCCATCAGCAGATTGAGCAAGCTGACAAAAACGTTGTAGATATCCAGATAAACCGCCAACGTGGCAGTGATGTAATTATCTTCGCCACCATTCACGATCCTGCTGATGTCGTAGAGGATGTAGGCCGAGAAGATCATCACGACGAGCGCAGAGATCGTCAGCGACAAGGCCGGAATCATGAAGAAGATGTTGGCCACAGAAGCCAGCAACGCGACAATCATGCCGATGAAGAGGAATTTCCCCATGAAGCTGAAATCCTTCTTCGTCACGGTCGCCACCCCGGCCAGGGTGAAGAAGATCGCCCCCGTTCCGCCGGCTGCCGTCGCAATCAGCGACCCACCGTTCGAAAAGCCGAGCGCCACCTGCAGAATGCGCGAGAGCATCAACCCCATGAAAAACGTGAAGCCGAGCAGCAGGACCACACCCATGGGTTGGTTCTTCGTCCGCTCAATCCCCCACATGAAGGCGAAAGCGATGCCAAGGAAAAGCAGGAAAGAAACGAGCGGACTGCCGGCAAAGAAGGCGAAGCGCATCTGCACGCCAATCAACGCCCCCAGAACCGTCGGCACCATCGACAAAGCGAGTAGCAGATAGGTATTACGCAGCACCCGATTCTGCTGCAGTCCATCGACCTGAGTGCCTTGACCTGTCAAATGATACGGTTGTTGCATTGATTTATCCTCCGTGTTGAGAAAACGTTGCATTACTCAGACTCTATCAGACTATTGCAAGTTGCAAAACATGGGGTAACAAAATGTAACGTGGTATCATGCGCGCCTTGCCAGACATCTGTCGCAATCAACGCCAGACGATCTCAGGAAGCGTGGCAGAGTGGTTAAATGCACCGGTCTTGAAAACCGGCAGGGGTTTACGCCCCTCGTGAGTTCGAATCTCACCGCTTCCGCCATATTACGCAAATAACCGCTTGATTTTCAGAGCGGTTATTTTTTATCGTTTTCCATTTCCCATACCTGCCCCATGATTTTGCCGGATTCACGGCAACGATGGGATTCGTGCTTTAATAGCAGTCTCCGCCCGTAGCTCAATTGGATAGAGCACTTGGCTTCGAACCAAGGGGTAGGGAGTTCGAATCTCTCCGGG
>CAYUYI010000057.1:0-10056 GCA_964448995.1 uncultured Propionivibrio sp.
GCTTCGGCTATTCTCAGCTACAGTCTGTACACAGTGAGTGCGGAAACGGAGGCCCTGCATGGCACGAACCACCTCATCTACACCGTTCCCTTCGTGGTGTATGGCGTCTTCCGCTATCTTTATTTGTTGCACCGGCGGGGCGGTGGTGGTGACCCCGCCCAAATGCTGTTACGCGACTGGCATCTTGTCGGCGCTGTCGGCGGGTGGCTGGCGTCGGTGCTGATGTTGCTGGCCTAGCCCCGTCAGAGGTGAGGTGCTTGCTGTTACCCCACCTGATCGCTCCCACGATTTTTGGCGCTGAGCCATAGGACGTCGGTGCAGCCCCCTGCCTTGTTGAGCACCCGGCCAAGAATGAACATCAGGTCGGACAGGCGATTGAGATATTTGCGGCTCATCTCCGAGACTTCCTCGCTGTTGGCGAGGTGCACGATCCGGCGTTCGACGCGACGACAGACCGAGCGGACGAGGTGAGCCAGTGCCGCTGCGCGTGTGCCACCGGGCAGAATGAACTCCTTGAGCGGGGTAAGCTGTTCGTTGAATTCGCCGACCAATCCTTCCAGTCGCAGGACATGGGCTTCGCTGATGACGTTGTATCCCGGCATGCAGATTTCACCGCCGAGATCGAAGAGATCGTGCTGGATGCCGGTCAGCGCATTGCGGACGGTTTCTGGCAGATCCTCGGCGAGCAGTACGCCAAGCGTCGAATTGAGTTCGTCGACTTCGCCGATGACATCGATGCGCAGGCTGTCCTTGGCGACGCGGCTGCCGTCGCCCAAACCCGTGGTGCCGGCATCGCCGGTGCGCGTAACAATTTTTGAAAGACGGTTGCCCATAGCTGCGTTCCTGAGGAAAATGGCGAACTGAGTCGCGATAGGTTCTGATTATAGCGGAACGGCACTTCCTGCCGATGAATGCCGGCGGCGTGAAGCAGTGCGAGAATGACCGAGCAGGGTGAACAGGGGAAAGCATGACTATCGATCAATCGTTACTTGTTGATCTTTCGGGTGAGGAAGTCAAGCGCGTCAAACGGCTTTTTGAGCGTGGTGTGACGATTCCGCCGCAGCCGCGCGTGCTTATCGAATTGCAGGACGCGTTAGCACGCGGCGTGGCTGATGTGCGAACCCTGTCGCACATCATCGCCCAGGACCCCGGTGTTGCGGCAGCGCTGTTCAAGGTCGTACAAAGTCCCGCATTCAGGGGGTTTCAGCCGTTCACGTCGTTGTCCCGCGTACTTCAGGCGATTGGCTTGCAGCAGACCGCGAATATCCTGCGCGCCATCGCCATGACCTCCTCCCTGCCGGCCAAGCACAATCGCAAGGCTTTCGAGGCTTACTGGACGCGTTCTTTGGCGATCGCCGAACTGGCGATGCTGGTGGCCGACGAGCGGGTGACGGTCTGCAACATTTTTCCCGATCAGGCGTATCTGGCCGGGGTCTTTCATGATTGCGGGGTGCCGGTGCTGATGCAGCGTTTTTCGACCTACTGCAAAACGATGCATCTCGAGGAGCCTGGGCGCTGGGCGAATCTGGCCGAAGAAGATGCACGTTTCAACGCCGATCATTGTGTCGTTGGCTATCTCGTCGGCAAGCACTGGAAGCTGCCCGGATTCATTAGCGACGCGATTCGCTATCATCATGAAATCGGCCGTCTCGAGATGCATGCAGCACGGACGATGGTGGCGATTCTGCAGTTAGCCATCCAGCTCTATCATCAGGATCTGCGCTTGACCAACCCGGAATGGGATGGGATTCGTCAGGAAGTTCTTGATGAGCTTGGCTTGGGCAGCGATTCGTTACCCGAATTGTCGGACATCGTTCTCGAGCGTTACCACAAGGTGATTTCCTGAAATGAAGAGATCGTTCAATGCCCCGGAGAGGATGACGACGTGCCCATAGCCATTGATGCCTGCGTCGCGCAGCACCAGGGAGATCGTGCCGAACAGCAGGACCGGTTGGCCTTGGTGCCGCATCCCAAAGGCGGTGGCGTCGCGCTGGCCGTGGTCGCGGATGGCATGGGCGGGCATACCGGTGGTGTGCTTGCGGCACAGCAGGTCATCCATACTGCGCGGAACAACCTGGAGTCGTTTTCGGCGCGCAGCGACGATCCGCGCAAGATGCTTGAAGCCAGCGTCGACGAGGCGCACATGCTGATCAAGGCCTCGCGCTTCATCAACGAAAAGGATCCGCACAGTACCGCCGTGCTATTGCTGTTGCAGCCTGGTCGGGTGAGTTGGGCGCACAGCGGGGACAGCCGGCTTTATCGTTTTCGCGGCGACCGCCTCATGTTCCGGACGACCGATCATTCCTACGTCGAGCAACTGGTGGCGCAGGGCAAGATCTCTGCCGAACAGGCGCTGGTGCATCCCAATCGAAATATTCTGCTGACTTCGCTGGGTGGGGTTGAACGACCACTGATCGATTTTGGAGAAGCCGAAGATCTGCAGGCGGGGGATGCCTTTCTGCTCTGCTCTGACGGGCTTTGGGGTTACTTCAGCGACAGCGAGTTAGGGGGCGTCGTGGCTGCCTTCTCGGCTCGGGAGGCTTGCGATACGCTCATTAATCGCGCGCGAACCCGAGCGAAGGGCGAGGGAGACAACATTTCGGTGGCCATCCTCAAGCTCGTCGAGGTGCCAAAGGCGAAATAGGGCGCCTTCCGGCAAAGCCCCTAGTGCCGACCGAGGCCGCCCAGCAACGCCGCGACCGGGCGGCGTTTTTTGTGCGGATGTTCCGGTCGCGCCGGTTCGCTATCGGTAGATGCCGCGACCGGCAATGTTTCCCGGCACTCGTAGGGCTTGCTGAAGTCGAAACCGTCGGGGGCAATCGAACTCGGGCGGCTTGATCGTCCCCTGCTCGAACCGTACTCGCGGGGTGCTCGTATGGCGGGCGCGACTGCAGCCGGTGTGCCGGGCGGATGACGGTGATGCTTTTTCTTGCCACTTGGCGGGTATTCGTAGTCGTACTCGGGTTCGTAGCCGGGGACGATGACCTGCTCGATAGTCTTCTTGATCAGTTTTTCGATGTCGACGAGATACGGGACTTCATCGGCCGAAACCAGCGAAATGGCCGTGCCCTGCTTTCCGGCACGGCCAGTACGGCCGATGCGGTGCACGTAGTCTTCCGGCGTGTGCGGCAGCTCGAAGTTGATGACGTGCGGCAGATCGTCGATATCGAGGCCGCGAGCGGCGACATCGGTCGCGACGAGCACCAGCGTCGAACCGTCCTTGAAGGCCTCGAGGGCCTTCAGCCGATCGAGTTGGCTCTTGTCGCCGTGGATTGAGTCAGCGGCGATGCCGGCGCGCTGGAGTTCGCGGGCGAGGCGGTTAGTTTCGATCTTGGTGCGGGTAAACACCAGTACCTGATTGAATTCTTCTGAGCGCAGCAACTTGACGAGCAGGGCGCGCTTGGCGTCGGCAGCAACGGGGTGCACACGGTGATTGATCGTCTCCGAGACCGTGTTGCGCTTGGCAACTTCGACCAGCACTGGCGACTGCAGCATCTTGTCGGCGAGCTTCTTGATCTCTTCCGAAAACGTGGCCGAGAAAAGCAGGCTCTGCCGTTGAACGGGCAAGAGATTGATGATGCGCGTGACGTCAGGGATGAAGCCCATGTCGAGCATGCGATCGGCTTCGTCGAGCACCAGTGCCTGCACTTGACCGAAGTTGAGGCACTTCTGTTCGACGAGATCAAGCAGGCGACCGGGCGTGGCGACCAGCACTTCGACGCCGCGCCGGATTTCCTCGATCTGTGGCTTGATGTCCACGCCGCCGTAGGTGCATAGGCTGCGGATTGGAACGTATTGGCTGTAGCCGACGACCGATTCGTAGACCTGGATCGCCAGTTCGCGCGTCGGGGCCAGCATGAGCACGCGCACGGGGTGGCGGGCGGGGGAAGGACTCGGGTTGGCAAACGGCAGGATGCGCTGCAATAGCGGCAAGGTAAAGGCCGCGGTTTTGCCGGTACCCGTCTGGGCACCGCCCATCAGATCCTTGCCGGTCAGTACGATCGGGATGGCTTGCGCCTGAATCGGCGTCGGGTGCGTATAGCCTTGTTCGGAGACTGCTCTCAGGAGTTCGGGCGCAAGCCCGAGTTCATCAAAACGCATCGGGGGCGCCTGTAAATAATTGTGGAATCAATAGCATAGAACGGAGATTATACACCTATCGCCACCAGGCGCGGGAAAGACCGACAGGTTTGCGGCCTCAGTTGGGCCGGACTTGTCCAAGCGCGCGATTGGCAGCGTCGTCGAAAAGGCGGAGATCGGAAACAACTTCTGCCTGCTTCCCCCGCAATTGTGCGTCCAGCATGGTGGGCGGTAGTGCGACGGCGTGGCCCCAGACCGGATTGAAAAAAACCGTGGTGGCGTAGGGAGCGCCCTGCCAGCAGAGGCGGCCACAGAGCCGTTCTTCCGGCGTGATCTGGAAGGCAATCCAGTCGCCTTCCTTGTAGGCAGCGGTTCCAGCGCTTCGCCAGGCGCGATATTGCCCCAGATACCTGACGCGCACCGCGTCGTGTTCAAGAATCTGTGGCGGTCGGTCGGCCGATGCCGGCGGGGAAGCGTTTGCTGTCGCTGAAGCGCCAGATGGTGACGCGGTGAACTGTTGAAGATCGCTTTTGTTGCGTAGTGCGGCCGTCTGCAGGTCAAAGCACGCATCCAGAAAAGGTTTGCGTTCTTCCGGCGAAATGCCGCCGAAGTCGAGGCCGGCGTTGACCCGCCTCAGCAGGGCTGGAATCAGGAGCAACAATTCCTTGCGCTCGTCCGGTACCTGCTTGGGTTGTACGCTCCACGCCAGTTCCTTGGCTGTCGTTTCGTAGGCCTTCCAGCGTTCGCCGGTGCCGTTGTCCTGGTGATGCGCAGTTTCCATGACACGCAGCCAGTATTGCGAAAAGAAGCGGGCGACGTCGATCGGCAATGGCGTTTGCAGTGCTGTCTTGAGCCAGTCTTGTGCCTGAATGCTGGCGGCTTCGCGCGATTCGTGTTCGCGTACCAACCGGACAAAGGGGGCGGCCGCCATCGCGACGGCCTGATCATGTTCGGCGATCAGCGTTTCGATGGCTTCGATCTGGCCCGAAATGTCGCCGTTTTCGGCTTCCAGCCCGGTTTTGATGGCGTCGGCAATGCGGGCCAGGTGTTCGCACAGCGGATGGTCGTGCCGTGTCTCACGCGGCAGTCCGATGGCGGCACGCGCCAGTCGATTGACGGCGCGCCGGGCGGGGTGTTCGGCGTCGCCGAAAAAGCCGGGATCGAGAATGGCCCGCCGCAAGAGAGGAATCTGCAAGCGTCCGATGGCGGCCTTGACGCTGTCAGGCAGATCGGGCGTGGCGAAGATGGCCTCGAAGATCATCGAGAGCGTATCGAGTGCGATGCCGGCGGAACTGCCCAGCGGCAGATCAAGATCCTTCGACTTGATGGCATGCAGCGCTGCATCGCTCGCGACGGCGGTGCCGGGCGTGGTCTGGCGTGACTCCAGTGCGTTCAATCGCTCCATCAGGTGGTTGAGCATCACCACGGCAGAAGCATTGAGGACGGCGTTGCCGGCCGGTGCGCCGGCATTCCCGGCAAATGGAATAGCGGCCGATGCGTCGTTTTGGAACGGCGTGCCGCCCGATTGCTGGCCGATGGCCTGATGCAGCGCGGCGAGGGCATTGGGCAGACCGGTGGCTTGAGTTGCCATGGTGCCGGTGTTGCTGCCTGTCCCGCCGGAAGGACGCGAACCACTGCGTTGCTGGACGACGCTGACCTGTGCCGGTTCGATCCGATGGTGCTCGAGCAATCCGTTGAGTTCGCTGTAGATTTCCGGCAGCCGCAGTTGCAGCATCTCTTCGAGCCGGTCGAGCAGAGACAGCTTTGCGTCGAGGGCCCATTCGCTCTCGCGGCAAATTGCCCACAGGCCACGGCTGATTGGTTCGAGGCCGAGCGGGTTTTGCTCCGGACGCATGTCGCGTCGGTCGAGCAGGGTCATGTACCGCAGTTGTACCCGCCAGTGGCCGATGCTTTCGTTGTTTCTGATGTGCGTGACGAGGTCGCCGATGCGGATTTCCAGATCGAGTTCGTCATGCCCGACAAGGCTGATGCGTGACGCGGTCAGCCCGGCCGTTTCGTCAAAGCCGCCGGTTTTTATTGCCGAGGCCAGTTCGTCGTGCGCCGCGCCGATGGCTTGTGTGAAAGTCTCGATCGTCGAGCGCGACGTGACGCCGCACTGCTGCAACAATTCACCAAGACGGCGTTGGAAATGCTCACGACAGTAGCGGAGCACGAAAAATGCGTCGTCGCTTGCCGTGGCAGCGCTTTGATTCGGATGAGGCTCGGTCATTGCCGTACGGGGTCAGGCACGGGTTTCGTCGGCATTGATGCGGGCAGCGATTTCGAGCAACAGGGCGTCCGCTTGTTCGTTGGGTACCTGGCAGGTCCCTGCTGCCTGGTGGCCACCGCCGCCGTACTGGAGCATCAGTTCGCCGACGTTGGTTTGACTGCTGCGGTCGAGAATCGATTTGCCGGTGGCAAAGACTGTGTTTTGCTTTTGCACGCCCCACATGACGTGAATTGAAATGTTGGTCTGCGGGAACAGCGCGTAGATCATGAAACGGTTGGTGGCATAGATGGTGTCTTCACGGCGCAGGTCGAGCACGGCGAGGTTCTGATGGACCGTGGTGCAGCGCAGGATTTGTTCCTTGGCCTTTTCGGCATGCTCGAAATAGAGATCGACCCGCTCCTTGACGTCGGGGAGTTGCAGTATCTCGTCGATGGTGTGGTTGCGGCAGTATTTGATCAGATCCATCATCAGCGTGTAGTTGCTGACGCGGAATTCACGGAAGCGACCCAGCCCCGTCCGTGCGTCCATCAGATAGTTGAGCAGCACCCAACCTTTCGGGTCGAGAATGTCATCGCGCGTGTATTGGGCGGAGTCGGCCTTGTCGACCGCCTCCATCATGTCGTCGGCGATATTCGGAAACGCCTTCTTGCCACCGCAGTAGTCATAGACCACGCGCGCGGCGGAGGGGGCGTTGGGGTTGATGATGTAGTTGCTCTGTCCACCGGTGTTGCGCAGCGTTTCTGACAGGTGATGGTCGAAGACCAGGCCAGCGCCCGGAACAAACGGCAGGTTGGTGGTGATGTCGCGCTCGGTGATTTCGATCTTGCCATCCTGCATGTCTTTGGGATGGACGAACTTGATCTCGTCGATCATGTCGAGTTCGTTGAGGAGTACCGCGCAGACCAGTCCGTCGAAATCGCTGCGCGTCACCAGTCGGTATTTTTTTTGATTCATGATGTCTCCTGAATGTGTCGGTTCTCCGCAAACGCGGGGCCGGAATCGACGTGGGTCAGTGTTTTTCCGCCGGCTTTTCTGCGGTTTTGGCGGTCGCTTTGGTTTCTGCCGTGCCTTCGTTGGTCGGCACTTTGCGTCGGGTACCCGGCGGTGCGGGTGGCGGTAACTGCGGTTCGACGGTTTCCAGCTTGTTGTCTCGCATGTAGGCGTCCATGTCGCGCCAGCCTTCGTAGATAGAGGCTTTCGGCAACCATGAGTAGATCGAGTAGCAATCCTCGATGGCCCGCCCCGATTGCCGGCAGGCTCCACCGACTGCCCGGCCTTCGGCATCGGCTTTGGCTGCCTTGGCTGCCAGGTCTTCGATGCCGAGTTTCTGCTGGACCATGTCGCAGCCGGACACGCTCAGCAGGACTGCCCCGACGAAAAAAACGCTGCGCAAGGTAGAGCCGATGCGGTCAGGCACGATAGTTCCTGTCAGGTAAGTCGAAGATGCTGCATTCTAACCAAAAAGCCATGGGGTCAGTGGGGATGCGCGGCGGAATGTCCGTCCCGGCGGTCGCCTTTGCGCCGATCCTCCCCCGGCGGCGGCAGGGTCTCCTTGCGCCGGTCGCCATGGCGACCGATCTGCGCATCCTCGGCCAGCGTCGCTTCGGGCTTGCGCTGTCTCAGGTCGCTGGCGAGCTGTTCGAGTTCTTCCGGCGAAAGCTTGGCGGCCAGTTCGGCGATGGAGCGCTCTCGCTGGTTGTGCGTGTTGCGCATGACGCTGAACAGAAGGTAGATGGCGAAGGCGTTGATGGCAACCAGCAGACATTCGAGATACAGCAGGGGGGTGAATACGACGCGCCGGTAGTTGAAGCCGAAAACGAAATAGAAACCTTCAAAAAAGCCCGAGTCGCCGCGGATCAGGCCGCGCGACGATTCATATGGGGGGAAGAGTACGATCAGCAGCAGGTTGGCGATGGCCACGCACAGGATGCCGAAGGTAAATCCGACATTGGGCAGCGTCCCATCGCGTGTCTGGTTGTTGAGCAGCAGCCAGGCGATCAGGGTGTTGATGGCGATAAACAGCAGTTCCAGCGTCAGGAGTTCGGTAAACACGGGCTGTTTTCCGAATTGCATGAAAACCGGATAGAAGCCCTGCAGTCCGGGAATCATCCCCTTGGCCAGTGGCTGATTGGCGAAAGGTGGGAAGAGCAGCATGAGCAGGACATTCATCGCGGCGACGATGATGATCAGGCGCTGATATTTATTCATCGGCTCTTCTCCGAAAGGCGCAGCATGCAGACAGTATAGACAGGTCGGCAAGCGACAGACAATATACGTCCGGTGGCGGTTTCTCCGTTTTTTGCCGGGAAGGAGACATCCGGGGCGTCCTGATCCTATAATTGGCGTTTTTGCTTCTCAAGGATCGGCAATGCGTAAGTCTCCGTGG
Organism: uncultured Propionivibrio sp.; assembly: GCA_964448995.1. Taxonomy (GTDB): domain Bacteria; phylum Pseudomonadota; class Gammaproteobacteria; order Burkholderiales; family Rhodocyclaceae; genus Propionivibrio. Next base: position 8,697 of record CAYUYI010000057.1, read on the forward strand.
TTGATGGTGCTCGGCTTGACAGCCTTTTCCGTGTCTTCGTACGTCGTGGCCGCCAGCGCCAAAGGGAGCCCCGCGGCACCCGTCCCGGTTTCTCCTGTCAAGATTGAGTTTTCCCACCTGCTCGACGAAGAACGTGCCGAGCGTCTGGAGCCGCTGATTGAGCGCTTCAACAGTCAGCAGAAGGATGCGCACGTCACGTTGGTGCGCCGTGTTTCGGGTGAGGCCCCCAAGCAACTCAATCTGGTGACGCCTGATGAGCAGGCGCGCTTTGCCGCGCACAAGGCCAAGTTCAAGCCGCTGCACGAAGTGATGAAGGCGGCCAAGGAACCGTTCGATGCGAGCAAGCTATCGCCGGAGTTGCGCGATGGCCTCACCGATTCAAAGGGCCAGTTGCAGGCGCTGCCGTTCGCATTTTCCACCCCGGTGCTCTACATCAACAAGGCCGCTTTCCGTAAAGCGGGTCTCGATCCCGAGAAGCCGCCGAGAACCTGGCTCGAAATGCAGGAAATGGCAGGGCAGCTGTTCGTGTCGGGAGAGCGTTGTCCGTTTACGACCTCCTGGCCCGTCTGGATTTTTCTCGACAACATGAGTGCTTGGAGCGGTGTCGAAGTAGGTGATGCCAAAGGACAGCCAGCCTTCAATGGTCTTGTCCAGGTCAAGCATGTCGCCATGATGTCGTCCTGGTACAAGGCCAAGTATTTCCACACCTTCGGTCATCGCGACGAGGCAGATCGTCGTTTCGCCAATGGCGAGTGCGCGATGCTGACGAGTTCTTCCGCTTTGTATTCTTCTCTGTCCGAGAGCAAGACGATTGACGCGGGCGTTTCGGCGCTGCCGTATCACGACGATGTTTATGGTGCGCCCAAGAATACGTTGGCGGATGGTGCGTCGCTCTGGGTTTCGGGAGATCTGAAACCCGCCGAAGCCAAGGGCGTGGCCAGGTTTGTGAATTTCCTGCTGGGTCCGGAAGTGCAGATCAACATGACGGCGGTCGGCGGATTTCTGCCGCTGACCTCGGTGGCCCGGGCGACCGCGGCTAGCCGCGCGTTGCAATCGGATCTGGCTGCGCTGAAGGTGGCGTTCGGTCAATTGCAAGGCAAGACCGGGCTGCCGAAATTGCGTTTGGCGCAAATCGAACCTGTCCGCACCATCCTTGAAGATGAGCTTGATGCCGTTTGGGCCAATCGGAAGCCGGCCAAGGAGGCGCTCGATAGTGCGGTCATGCGTGCGAATTCCGCGTTACGCCTGCTGACTTCCGATGGCTCGGGCAGGCGCGGCAAGTGAGTGCCGATTCCGGCGGTAGTTTGTAAATCTTCGTTTCGCGTTAACCGTTTGTTACAAAACAGGTGTTTCGGTCAGA
>CAYUYI010000058.1:0-6743 GCA_964448995.1 uncultured Propionivibrio sp.
GAAATCGGCATCCATGGCGAGAACCGAAAGCCCGCCAACGCGTCCAAACCGGGGAGCGCCGGCATTGCAATTGCGCCGTGTCTGCCTCATCCTGTCGTCACCAAAGGGAGAAACGATCATGCGTATTGGATTCTTCGGCGCGGCCGGCGAAGTTACCGGTTCCAGCTATCTCGTCGACACCGGCAAGACCCGCTTTCTCGTCGATTGCGGCATGTTCCAGGGCGGCCCCGAGGCGCGGGCCAAAAACCTCTCGGCGCTCAACATCGGCTTCAACGTGCGCGAGCTCGATTTCGTGCTGCTGACCCACGCGCACATCGACCACTCCGGCCTGCTGCCTCGCCTCGCGGTGATGGGTTACCGCGGGCCGATCTACACCACGCCAGCCACCGTCGACCTGCTCGAAGTGCTGCTGCCCGATAGCGCGCACATTCAGGAAAAGGAAAGCGAGTGGCAGCTGCGCCACCAGCACCGGCAGGGCAAGGGCAAGCCCTCGCAGATCACGCCGCCGCTCTACACCGTGGCGCAGGCGCAGGCCACGCTGCAACTGTTGCAAGCCGTGCCGTTCGGGCAGACGCTCGAACCGGCCGACGGCATCGCCGTCCGCTTTCACGAGGCCGGCCACATTCTCGGCTCGGCCTGGATCGAAATCACTGTCAGCCAGGGCCGCAAGCCGCGCAAACTGGTCTTCTCCGGCGACCTCGGCATGCCGGATCGCCCGGTCATCCACGACCCGGCGAAAGTGATCGCCGAGGCCGACCTGCTGGTGATCGAATCGACCTACGGTAACCGCCAGCACCGGCCGATGCCGGAAACCGAGGACGAACTCGCCGCCGCCTTCGCACGCACCCGCGCCACCCATGGCAATCTGGTCATCCCGGCCTTCGCCGTCGGCCGTACGCAGGAGATCATCTACCACCTCGCCGATCTCGTGCGCCGCCAGCGCATCGAGCCGCCGCTGAAGATCTATGTCGATTCGCCGATGGCCAACTCTGCCACCCGCATCACACTGGCCCACCCGGAACTGCTCGACCGCGACGTGCACGACCTCGTCGCCTGGGTGCAGAAACACCCGCAAAAGATAAAGGTCAACTTCGTCGGCGACGTCAACGAGTCACGCGCCCTCAACGACGTGCGCAGCGGCGCGGTCATCATCTCGGCCAGCGGCATGTGCGAAGCCGGACGCATCAAATACCACCTGCGCGAAAACCTGCCGCGCAGCGAATGCACCATCCTGATCGCCGGCTTCCAGGCCGCCGGCACGCTCGGCCGGCGCCTCGTCGATGGCGCGAAAATCGTGCACATCTTCGGGCAGCCCGTCCCCGTGCGCGCCAAAATCTGCACCGTCGGCGGCCTCTCGGCGCACGCCGACCAGCCGACGCTGCTCAACTGGCTCGCCGGTTTCCACAAGGCGCCCGGGCAAACCTGCGTCGTCCACGGCGAAGCCAGCGCCTCGGAAGCCTTCATCGGCGCGATCAAGGACAGATTCGGCTGGAAGAAAGTGCACGCCCCGAAGCGCGGCGAATTCATCGAGCTATAAACAGCGCGATCCGCTCGTTGCCTCCCGCAACGACAGAGAGACAACCCGGGGGCACGTTGCCCCGGGGAATGTCTTCACGCCCGACGAACCGACTCGGATGGCGACAACCGCCAGGCACCGATCGCCATCAGCACCCAAGACAGGACAAAAGCCATGCCCCCGGCCGGAATGGCGCCCGGGACAATGCGGATGCCGAAAAGGCTCAGCAGATACAGCCCCCCGCAAAAGAGGACCATCCCCACGCTCATGAGCCAACCCGCCCAGGCAAACCAGCGCGATGGCGAGAAAGTCCTTATCGTCAATCCGACGAGAACCAGACCCAGCGAATGGATCTGATGGTAGTGCAAGGCCGTCGCGAACCATCCCCCGGGATCGGACGATGCCAGGTGGGCCTTCAGCGCATGCGCACCGGCAGCGCCCAAACCGATCGATAACGCAAGGTTCAGGCATCCGAACACGAAAAAACCTTTCACACATCCCTTCATTCCAATTCGCCTCCTCCGGTGGGGTATCAAGCGCTGGCACGTCGTCCGAATTCGGTTGATCGCACTGCGCGACGCGGTGCGTGGACATGCCTTTGGGCGGGAAGGTTCACTACGGGCAGCACACCACGCGCCAGGGCAGAAAAGGATTCGATGGGAGCGCGAAGAGATCGGGGCGGGGCAAAAACCAAGGGCCATGGCCCACCGTACCCACAAAAAGTTAGCGGCCACTATCGCTAGCGGCCGCCTGAATGCTGGTGGTGATGGGCAGAATTGAACTGCCGACCTATGGGTTATGAATCCATCGCTCTAACCAACTGAGCTACATCACCACGAAGGGGCGGAATTTTAAAAGAAGGCAACCTTCGGGTCAAGCCCACAAACCGGGGTCAGCTTGTCTATAATAGCGCCATGCCGGTTCCCGCCTCCCTCGTTGCCTCGATCGTCAGCGCCGTGCTTGAAGCCGCGACGCAGAGTTCTACTGCCACGCAGAACCCCCAGATGTACGAGAGCTACGTCATCAAACGCACCCTCCCGCCCGAGGCAAAGCTGGGCGTGTTGGCGCCACCCACCGGAAACGGCAAGGTCACGATCGACGGTGTCGAGCATGTGCTTTCACCGACCGCGCAATTCCGCAATACGCAGAACCTCATCGTCATGCCCATGACGATTCAGGGAAAGAAGGACATCGTCTACATCAACGATCCGTTCGGCGCAGTGTTTCGCGTCTGGATGGTAACCGCAGCCGATATCTCGGCGATCAAACAGAACTAGATTACCTATGGCAAAAAAGCTGTTCATCCGCACTTTCGGGTGCCAGATGAACGAGTACGATTCGGACAAAATGGCCGATGTACTCGCCGTTTCGGAAGAAATCATCAAGACCGACGTTCCCGAAGACGCGGATATCATCCTGTTCAACACCTGCTCGGTCCGCGAGAAAGCGCAGGAGCGCGTGTTCCACGATCTCGGCCGCGTGCGATTGTTGAAAAAAGACAAGCCTGACCTGATCATCGGCGTTGGTGGTTGTGTCGCCAGCCAGGAGGGCGAGGCCATCATTCGCCGGGCTCCCTACGTCGATATCGTCTTCGGCCCGCAGACATTGCACCGCCTGCCGCAACTGATTGCCGAGAAACGCCGGCTAGGCCGGGCGCAGGTCGACGTTTCTTTTCCAGAGATCGAGAAATTCGACAATCTCCCCCCGGCCAAGGTCGAGGGCGCGGCGGCTTTCGTTTCGATCATGGAGGGCTGCAGCAAGTTCTGCACCTACTGCATCGTGCCTTATACCCGCGGCGACGAAGTTTCCCGCCCGTTCGACGACATCCTGACTGAAGTCGCCGGCCTCGCAGCGCAGGGCGTCGGCGAAGTCACGCTGCTCGGGCAAAACGTCAATGCCTATCGTGGCCCGATGGCCGGCAGCGATGAAAAAGCCGACCTGGCCATGCTGATCGAGTACATCGCCGAAATTCCGGGCATCGAACGCATTCGCTATACCACGTCGCACCCGTGTGAACTGACGCAACGACTGATCGACGTTTACGCCACAGTACCGAAACTCGTCTCGCACCTGCATCTGCCCGTTCAATCCGGCTCCGACCGCGTGCTGGCTGCCATGAAGCGCGGCTACACGGCATTGGAGTACAAAAGTCTCGTCCGCCGGCTGCGTGCGGCGCGCCCCGACATCTCGCTGTCATCGGACTTCATCGTCGGCTTTCCCGGAGAAACGGCGGAGGACTTCGAGAAAACGATGAAGTTGATCGACGACATCGGTTTCGACGCCTCGTTCTCGTTCATTTTCAGCCCGCGCCCAGGAACTCCGGCGGCCGAACTGCACGACGACACGCCGCGCGAAGTGCAGGTCGAACGCCTGACCCGCTTGCAGCAGCGCATCGAGGCGTTGGCGCAAACTGTTTCCCAAGCGATGGTCGGCACCGTTCAACGCGTCCTCGTCGAAGGCATCTCGAAGAAGGATGGAAACGAATTGGCCGGACGCACCGACAATAACCGGGTCGTCAATTTCCAGGGCAATCCGCGCCTCGTGCATAAGTTCATCGACGTACGCATTACGTCGGCGATGCCGCACTCGTTGCGCGGCGAAGTCCTGACCCGTGAATCGTGAGCCCCGCATGAGTCCGAAAGCCAGCCGGGAAACCGCCAAACCAAGGGCGATCGATCTGCTGCTCTCGCCCGTCAACAACCTGCATCTCGCCAACCTGTGCGGCGCGCTCGACGAAAACCTGCGCCAGATCGAAACGGCGCTCGATGTCACCATCGCCCGACGCGGCGAGCGCTTCACCCTGCGCGGCGAACCGGCCAATACCGCCCGTGCCTCGGAAGCGTTACAGACATTTTATGCACAAGCCAAGGACACGTTGACCGTCGACGAAATCCAGCTCGGCCTGATCGAACTGATCAATCGCCCGGCGCGCAAGGACGCAATTCCCGGCAACGTGCCGACGCTGATGACACGCAAGACCGACCTGCATGGACGCACGCCGAGGCAGGTCGAGTATCTCAAACAAATTCAGGAACACGACATCACCTTCGGTACCGGCCCGGCCGGTACCGGCAAGACCTATCTGGCCGTGGCCTCGGCCGTCGACGCCTTCGAGCGCGAACTGGTGCAGCGGATCGTTCTCACCCGTCCGGCCGTCGAAGCGGGCGAACGTCTCGGTTTCCTGCCCGGCGACCTGGCGCAAAAAGTGGATCCTTATCTGCGGCCGCTCTACGACGCCCTCTACGACCTGATGGGGTTCGACAAGGTCGGCAAGCTCTTCGAACGCGGCGCCATCGAGATCGCGCCGTTGGCCTACATGCGCGGGCGCACGCTGAACCACGCCTTCATCATCCTCGACGAAGCGCAGAACACCACGCCCGAGCAGATGAAAATGTTCCTCACGCGCATCGGCATCGGCGCCAAGGCCGTGGTCACCGGCGATGTCACCCAGATCGATTTGCAGCGCGGGCAGAGAAGCGGCCTGATTGAGGCGCGCAAAATCCTGCGTGACGTTCGCGGCATTGCCTTCACCGAGTTCGCAAAGGACGACGTGGTGCGCCATCCGCTGGTGGCGCGCATTGTCTCGGCCTATGAAGCCCATGCCGCAGCCCTGGAAGGACAACCGCATGACCAGTAAACGCCTTAACCTCAGCGTGCAATACGCGTGCGACGCAGACTTCTTGCCGCAGCGGGCGCAAATCCGCGCCTGGGCGCGCGCGGCACTCGACATCGACGGCCCGCGTGGCGGACAGATCACCATCCGCTTTGTCGACACCGAGGAAGGCCGGACGCTGAACCGCGATTACCGTCATAAAGACTACGCCACCAATGTGCTTTCATTTCCCTACGAGACCGACCCGCTCGTTTGCGGCGACCTGGTGATCTGCGCGCCCGTCGTCGAGCGCGAAGCCATCGAACAGGAGAAGCCACTCGAGGCCCATTGCGCCCATCTGATCGTGCATGGCCTGTTGCACCTGCAGGGCTATGACCACGAAACCGGAGACGACGACGCGCGCCGCATGGAAGAAAAGGAGCGCGTCATCCTCGCGGCGCTCGGCTACGCCAACCCATATCCGGACGAGACGCGATAACCCGCCGCGACCCCATGGACAAGCCAACCTTCTTCGAACGCCTCTCCTCGTTGCTGCTGCGCGAACCGGAGGATCGGGAACAGCTGATGGCCCTGCTGCACTCGGCCCACGAGCGCAACCTGCTCGACGCCGATGCCCTGTCGATCACCGAAGGGGCGCTGGCGGCCTCTGAAGTCAGCGTTCGCGACGTCATGGTCCCGCGTGCGCGCATGGAAGTCATCGGCATCGACGAGCCGTTCGAGAAAATCGTTGCCCAGATCAACCGCACGGCGCACTCGCGCTTTCCCGTCATCGACGGCGACCGGGACAACATCATCGGCATCCTGCTGGCCAAAGACCTGTTGCGCGTGCAGGCCAGCAGCGAATTCCGGATGCGCGAGTGGGTGCGTCCGGTCGTCTTCATCCCGGAATCCAAGCGGCTCAACGTCCTGCTGCGTGAATTCCGCGTCTCGCGCAACCACATGGCGATCGTTGTCGACGAATACGCCGGTGTCAGCGGCCTGATCACCATCGAGGATGTTCTCGAACAGATCGTCGGCGAAATCGAGGATGAATACGATTTCGACGAAACCGAAGACAACATCCGCATCGACCGCACGGGACGCTACCGCATCAAGGCACAGACGACGATCGCGGACCTCAATTCGGCCCTCGGCACACACTTCGGCAACGGAGATTACGACACCGTCGGCGGCCTGATTCTCGCTCACCTCGGACGCGTCCCCAAACGCAACGAACTCATCGAGATCGACGGCATCCTGTTCCAGGTGCTGCGCGTCGACAGCCGGCGCATCTACACGCTTTTTGCCGGGCCAGTCACCTGCCCGCTATCGCCTGACGATGCGCCGACCGCCTGAACGTCGCGTTCGCACCCTCGGCCTCGCCTTTGCGCTGGGGCTGGCCAGCGTCCTGGCTTTCGCGCCGATCGGTGCATTTCCGCTGATTTTCCTCACGTTCGGCGGGTTGTACCGCCTGATCGAGTCATCAACGGAAGTCGCCAGGCCGGTGTTGGCGGGCGCGCTGACCGGGGGCGTTTTTGGCTTTGGGCTGTTCGTCGGCGGCGTTTCGTGGGTCTACGTCAGCCTCAGCAATTTCGGCGGCATGCCAGCGCCCTTGGCCGGCCTGTCGACCCTGCT
>CAYUYI010000058.1:6843-9937 GCA_964448995.1 uncultured Propionivibrio sp.
TCATGGACGCAACCCCACGGGCAGCCGATCAGCGTTGCCCTGTTACAAGGCAACATCCCTCAGGAAATCAAGTGGCAACCGGAGCGCTTCACCGATTCGCTGCGCGTCTATTACCGGCTCGCCCGCGACAACCCGGCACAACTGACTGTGCTGCCGGAAACGGCCATCCCGGCGTTCCTGCACCAGTTGCCCGCCGGCTATCTCGATGAACTCCGCGCGCTGGCACTGCGTGAAAACGGCGAACTGGTTCTCGGGATTGCCACCGGCAACGCCACGGTCTATACCAACTCGGCCTTCGCCATTGGCGCGTCCGGCACACAGCGCTATCACAAGCGCCACCTCGTTCCCTTCGGCGAGTTCGTTCCGCCCGGGTTCCGCTGGTTCATGAGCCTGGCGCAGATCCCGATGTCGGATTTCACCCCCGGCGTCGTGCAGCAAGCGCCGCTGCGTGTCGGCGACCTGAAGGTTGCCCCGAATATCTGCTACGAGGACGCGTTCGGCGAGGAAATCATCCACGCCTTGCCGGAAGCCGATCTGCTGGTCAATCTTTCCAACGTTGCCTGGTTCGGCGACTCGCTGGCACCGGCGCAGCACCTGCAAATCGCAAAGATGCGTTCGCTGGAAACCGGGCGCATGTCGCTACGCGCCACCAATACCGGCATGACGGCAATCATCGGCGCCGACGGCCGACTCGTCGCCGCGCTCCCGCCTTACACCCAGGCGGCGCTGCGCGGCGAAGTACGCGGATATGAAGGTGCAACGCCTTTCGTGCGCTGGGGCAATACGCCGATCGTCGTATTCAGTATGCTCCTCATTCTATTCGCCATCCGTCGTAAAGTCCGAGTCTGAGCCGGTTTCTACGCGCTCCCCAGCGCCGGCCTGTAACCCAATCAGGACGGGCATCCTGGCCGCATGGCACCAGGATCGAGCATTCATGCGCCCTGCAGGCCTGCCTTGCACCGCGCAAAAAGAAAACTTCGGCCCCACGCAGCGTGGTTGAAACCGGCCAGACCACCCGACCGTAAAATCTTCTACAATCCAGTTTTTTCCCAAGGAGCCCCCCATGCCTTCTTCCTTGTCCGCCAAGCAACTTCAGGCCGCCGGCATCGTGCTGGCCAATTCCACTACCCTGTTTCCGGCCCATCACTCGTCCGGCGATGCCGGTTTGCCGATGCTCGTCGTGGAGAACAAACTCGGCCGCGCGGTCATCGCCCTCCAGGGCGCCCACCTGATGTCGTTCGCGCCGGCGGGACAGCGAGAAATGTTCTGGGTTTCGCCGAAAACGGTGCTGGAATCCGGCAAGCCCATTCGTGGCGGCATTCCGCTCTGCCTGCCGTGGTTCGGCCCCGGGCCCGACGGCAAAAGCATGCATGGCTTCGCCCGAACGATGGAATGGTCGCTGACATCGGCCGCCCGCCTGCCGTCCGGCGAGACACATCTGGTCATGACACTGGCCGGCGACGCCTCAACCTGTGACCTGTGGCCTCACGCTTTTGCGTTCCGGCTCGATGTTCTCGTCGGTTCTGCGCTCAAACTTGGCATGACCGTGGAAAATCGTGGCACACAACCGGCGCCCGTGGCCTTCGCTTTTCACACCTATTTTGCCGTGCCGGATGTCGCCCGGATTGCCATCGGCGGACTCGAGCAGACGACGTTCATCGACAAGATGGACAACTTCACGCGCAAGACGCAACAGGGCAAAGTTGGCATCGATGCGGTGACCGATCGCATCTACCTCGACGTGTCCGCACAACAGGTGGTGAGTTCCGCGGCCGGAAATATCTGCATCGAATCCGACGCCAAGTGTGCCGTCGTCTGGAACGCCTGGAGCAACGACAAGAACATCCCGGATATGGGCGAAGGCAATCACGTCGGCTACGTCTGCGTTGAACGCGGCGATGTCGCCGACCGGGCAATCACCCTGGCCCCGGGTGCCAGCTACCGCACCTGGATGATCCTCGCCAGCAGTTGATCGACAGAGAACGCCGGACAGCGCCGTCTCGGCGCGCCGGCGTTCTCGTCGCCCGAAAAACCAAGTAAAATCGAGGCTTTTCAGCGTTCGATCGAAGCCTCAGATGCCTACCACCAAGCCTACGTTTCAGGAAGTCATCCTGCGTCTCCAGACCTTCTGGGACAAGCAGGGATGCGCACTGCTCCAGCCTTACGACATGGAAGTCGGTGCTGGCACCAGCCATACCGCAACCTTCTTGCGCGCACTCGGTCCGGAGCCGTGGAAAGCCGCTTACGTCCAGCCCTCGCGCCGTCCCAAGGATGGTCGCTACGGCGAAAACCCGAACCGCATGCAGCACTACTATCAGTATCAGGTGGTGCTGAAACCGGCGCCGGACAACATCATCGACCTGTACCTCGGTTCGCTGGAAGCACTGGGTTTTGACCTGAAGAAGAACGACGTGCGTTTCGTCGAAGACGACTGGGAAAACCCGACCCTCGGCGCCTGGGGCCTCGGCTGGGAAGTCTGGATGAATGGCATGGAAGTCACCCAATTCACTTACTTCCAGCAGGTCGGCGGCATCGACTGCAAGCCGATCACCGGCGAAATCACCTACGGCCTCGAACGCCTGACGATGTACCTGCAAGGGGTGGAAAACGTCTTCGACCTGCAATGGACGCAGGGCCTGACCTACGGCGACGTTTACCATCAAAACGAGGTCGAGCAGTCGACCTACAACTTCGAGCATTCGGACGCCGAGTTCCTGTTCACCGCCTTTTCGGCCCACGAGAAGCAGGCCAAGCACCTGATGGACGTGAAGCTCGCGCTACCGGCCTACGAACAGGTGCTGAAAGCCGCGCACACCTTCAACCTGCTCGATGCCCGCGGCGCCATTTCGGTCACCGAACGCGCCGCCTACATCGGCCGCATCCGCAACCTCGCACGCGCCGTCGCGCAAAGCTACGTCGATAGCCGTGCCCGCCTCGGTTTCCCGATGGCACCGAAAGCCTGGGCCGATGAAGTGCTCGCCCAGATCGAAAAGAAAGTCGCCTGAAATGACTGCCAAGAATCTGCTCGTAGAACTGTTTGTTGAAGAACTGCCGCCCAAGGCGCTGAAGAAGCTGGGTGAGGTTTTTGCCAGCA
>CAYUYI010000059.1:0-9908 GCA_964448995.1 uncultured Propionivibrio sp.
GGTCAACAAAGCCGGGCAAGTCGGTCAGCTCAACTATTCGTCGGCCAAGGTTGCCGATGCCCTGCTGCCGAAGATCGTGGTCGGCGAATTCCTCATGCGCGGCATCCGCAACATCCGTTGTATCGCCATCGCCCCCGGTTACACCGCGACGCCAATGGTGGCCGGCATGAATCAGGACGCGTTGCAGGCGCTTCTGAAGGACGTGCATCTTGGACGACTGGTCGAGCCGGTCGAGATCGCCAGACTGATTGGCCATGCGGTCGAGAACGAGGCGATCAACGCCACAACGCTCGAAATCACGGGGGGACTCTGCTATCCGGGCGGCATCGCGAAATAGAACTCGGGGCGAATGTTCCTCAGCAGGCCAGCCATTCAGGCTGGCCTTTTTCTTTTCATGGGGCGGATGTGCCTGATCTTGCGCAGAACGTGCCAGAAAATACTATAGTGTTCCCATGAACGACGATCCACGCCTTTACCGCTTTGTCAGCAACCTCCTGCAACTGATCGATCCGGCAACACGGCTTCAAGATCTTCACGCCGCGATCTACGAACAGTTGTGTCTGGCGCTGCCCAGGCACAGCGTTGATGCCCTGACCATCGTGCTGCACGATCCGGTCGCCAATGCGATCAATTTCGTCTACTTCAAGTCGCTGAACGATTTTGCGTGGCCGCCTAATCGTCCGTTAAGTCCGAATCGCGGTATTTACGACTGGGTCATTCTCAACAAGCGGGCGCGCTTGTGGCGAGCGGACGATGCGGTCGATGAGTTTCCGCCGCCATGCCATCCGGCTGTCACCCGTTATGCCGTACCAATGATGGTCGATGGTCAGGTTTTCGGTGCCCTCTGCATCGAGTCGCAAACCGCCGGCTATCGTTATGATCCGGCAACGACGGAGTTCCTGGATTGTGCGGTCTGCGAGGCGTCGCGTCTTTATCGCTTGTATGAGCGGCTGCGTACGGCCAATTTCGTGATCAATAATCAGGTCGTTCCGTTCGGCATCTGCCGCATCCAGGATGGGCGGATCATCGAAATCAACAGGAAGGGCCTGGAGATGCTCGGCTGTGCTTCCGGCGATCTTCTTGGACGATCGTTTCTGGATCTGGTCGATGAACCTGAGCGGATGGCCGTGGCAGAGCGATACCGGCGGCACATGAGCGGCGAAACCATTGACGCGCATTATCTGACGCGATTGCAACGGCTCGATGGGACGGCCTTTCCCGCCGAAGTCATTGTTTCGTTCGGAGACCTGTACAACGGGCGTCCCGCGATTATCGCGACTTGCATCGATGTAACGGAAGTGCAACGTATTCAGCGTGAAGCTCAGGAGGCCGCCGAAGCGGCAAGTCAGGCCAAGAGTGCCTTTCTGGCCAACATGAGCCATGAAATCCGCACCCCAATGAATTCGATCCTCGGGCTTTCCAATCTCATGCGGCGTGACGGCGTGACACCCATGCAGGCGGAGCGGCTCGACAAGATCGACGTGGCCGCCGAACATCTGCTCGGCATCATCAACAGCGTTCTGGATATCTCCAAGATTGAGGCGGGAAAACTTGTTCTCGAGGAAACTTCCGTTTCCGTTCAGGCGCTGATCGAGAACAGCGTAACGATGCTTGCCGAGCGGGCCTGCAACAAAGGGATCGAATTGCGTGTGGAGATCGACAACTTTCCCGACAATCTTTTCGGTGATTCAACGCGATTGCTTCAGGCGCTGCTCAACTATGCCGTGAATGCGCTGAAGTTTTCCGATCGCGGAACGGTAACCTTGCGGGCTCTCAAGCAGGCGGAGTCACCCGATTCGGTGATGGTCCGCTTTGAGGTCGGCGATGAGGGAATCGGTATCGAGCCATCGGTATTGACCCGTTTGTTCGACCCCTTTGAGCAGGCCGACAATTCGACGACGCGGAGATACGGTGGGACGGGGCTCGGATTGGCGATCACGCGCAAACTGGCTGAAATGATGGGGGGGGAGGCCGGTGGCGAAAGCGAGGTGGGCAAGGGAAGTACGTTCTGGTTTACGGCCCGTCTGGTTCGCAAGGCATTGCCGCAAATTCGCTTGTCTGGCGCTGAAGCGGCTCAGGAGACGGAGGCGTTGTTGCGCGAGCATCATGCCGGGCGGAGAGTCCTGTTCATCGATGACGACCCGGTCAATCTGGATGTTGTCCGCATTCTGACCGAAAGTTCCGGCTTGCTTGTGGATACGGCCGAGGATGGTTTGCAGGGGCTGGCTAAGGCGACGGAAGGTCGCTACGACCTGTTTGTCACCGATCTGCAGATGCCGAATGTTGATGGCTTGGAAGTGGCTCGGAGAATCCGGCAGATTCCCGACTATGCAGTGACGCCGATTCTGGCGATGACTGCCAACGTTTTTGCCGAAGATCAGGCGCTTTGCCTTGAGGTGGGCATGAACGGTTTCCTCTGCAAGCCGTTTGACCCGCATCAGTTGTTCGCCACATTGCTGGAATGGCTGGACAAGGGGAACGGCGATGGCGGAGAGGATCTTCCGGTGTGGGTGAGTCAGGCGTAAGCCAGTCCGATGACGCCGGCCAGCATGACTGCCGCGCCGATGTATTGGGATGGTTTGAGCGATTCGTGCAAGAGGCTAGCACCGATGAAGGTGCCGGCCAGCATCGAAATCTCCCGAATGGGGGCGACATAGCTCAGTGGTGCGCTTTGCAGGGCGATCAGAACCAGCAGATACGCCAGTGGGGAGAGGGTCCCGACGATCAGGATCGCTGATCGATGTTGTCGCCATTGGTCGTGCAGGAGATCGGGGCGGCGCAGGGCGAAGGGGGCCAGCAGAATTGAGCGGAAGGCCAGTCCGACGGCGTAGAAAAGAACCGGAACCATCTCCAGCGACTTGATGGCCCAGCCGTCGAGGATCGTGTAGGCGGCGATGAACATTCCGGTCAACATGCCCCAGAGGACGCCAAGATGCCGACGGCTGCCCGGTTGGGCGCGGAACAGGTCGAGCGCTCCGGCAGAAATGAAGACGCCAGCGAGGATGGTGGCGACGGACAGCCAGCCAAGGGGCGTCGGTCGTTCGGCAAGCAAGGTGACCGATAGCAGGACCGACAGCATGGGTCCGGAGCCTCGTGCGACCGGATAGACCACGGCGAAATCGGCGACGCGATAGCCACGTTGCAGTATGAGCGAATACAGCACGTGGATCAGACCGCTGCCGAGTGCTGCTGCCCACATCAGTGTATCGAAGGTCTGCGGATGGTGATGCCACGCCCATCCGGCCACGGGCACCGCAACAACGATGCTGACCATGCCGAACAGCCAGACGAAAGGCAATCCGCCGCCCGCCTTCTTGGCGACGATGTTCCAGATCGCGTGGCAAAGCGCGCCGGTCAGGACGAGAATGAATGCGGTGGCGGTCATCGTTGGCTGTGAATCGTGAGTCGATTACGTCGGTGAGCTTGCTCGAATCGAAAATGCCGAGATTACAATGATCGCCCAGTCTGCGAGGAACGTCAGCAATCGTCATGAGTAAAACGGCGTCGGCAATGAGCATTTCTAATGGGCGCGGCGTCCGGTCGGGGGCGCCGCTCAACGCCATCCGCGTCTTTGTCGAGGTGGCCCGCACGCAGAGTTTCAGTCGTGCCGCAGAGATCTTGGAACTGACTCAGAGCGGGGTGAGCCACCATATCAGCGCGCTCGAAAAGTACCTCGGGCATCGACTGTTCGAGCGTTCCGGATCGGTGGTCAGGCTCAGCGACGTTGGCCGGCAGTATTTTGATGCCGTTCGCGAAGCTGTGGCTACCGTTGAATTGTCCACGCGTCAGTTGCGCAACCGGCCGCTTGAACAGCGTTTGATTGTGCGCACCTCCCTGCCTACTGTCGCCATGACGGTACTGATTCCCGCGCTACCGCGATTTGTTCCGCAACCCCCGGTGACGATTGATCTGGTGACCTCGCTGACCCCACCGGGGACGAGCGATGTGTTCGATGTGTTGCTGACACGCGATCTTGTCTTACCCGAGGAGACCCATTGGCGGCTGGCGCAGGAGGTGCTCGTGTGCGTCGCCGCACCGGTTCTGCACGCCCGGATTTCAGGACAGGACGTTGTGCAATGGCCGTTCATTTCGGCAAAATCGCGTCCCGATGTGCTGGTCGAGTGGGTGAATGCACAGGGTTTGGACGCATCGAAGATCCGCGTATGTGCGTCATTCGAGCACTATTTCCTCGCACTGTCAGCAGCAATCGGCGGAATGGGGTGTCTGGTCGTACCGAAACTTCTGGTTTCCGAGCCGCTGCGCCAGGGGCTTCTCGTTGATCTTGGGATGTTGCCGGTTAACGGCGTTTCCAGTTACACCGCCTGGGTGAATCCTCGTTCTGTTCGTCCTGAACTGGCGCGGACTTTCTGTCGTTGGTTGGTGAGTGTCTTTCGCGCAGAGGAAAGTGTGGCATGAACCCGCGGCTACGGTTGGGCTGATGATGTGGTGTTCAGTTTGGCGAGAAACCACTGCAATGTATTTCGGGCAGCGGCATCGAAGCCAGGGGACACGGCAAAATCAAAACCGATATCCGCGATGATCCTGAGTTCACATGGGCAGCGTATTTCCTGTAATGCTCGGCGATTGCTCGCAATGTGCTGCACATCGCTTTGTTCATGCAGTAACAGTAACGGTGAAGCAAGGCTGCGAAGGTAGAGGATGCCGGCCAGGTCGATCAGTCCGCCGCGGCAGACGATTGCCGCAATGTCATGATCGCGTTGCGAAGCAATCCGCACGACGACCGCAGAGGTCGTGTTGGCCGCGCACAGACCCACGGGTTGCGTCGCAATTTCCCCCATCAGCATGCGATGGCGGATCTGATCGAGAAATACCAGGAGGCGTTTGGCGAGCACGGGAACGTTGTTATGAGCGTCAGGAAAACGTTCTTCGTCGCGCGCGAGCAGGTCGACACTCAAGGTGGATAGACCGGCGTGTCGGAGAAAGCCGGCAAGCACGGCGTCGCGACCGTCGAGGGCCAAGGCCGCATGAGCCAGGACGATCAGTCCAGGCGAGTTCGGTTGCAACACCAGGCTGCCGTGCAGCGAACCATGCTCACTGGGAATGACTAACGGGGTGCCGAGCCCTTCCTGATTGAAGTCGATCATCGGCGAGCGATCCGTATTGGCAAACGTTGCGCGCCGAATGGTTTGCCGAATTTTCCGAAGCGGCCGGCAATTGCCGTCCGGCAGTGTGGGCAATGCCCATCGTTGGGGAGATCGTAGGAACGGATGGCATACCAGTCGCGTTCGATGAGCGCCGCATGGCAAGCAGGGCAGAATGTGGTGCCTCCTTCGCTGTCATGGACGTTCCCGGTATAGACGTGGTGCAATCCGGCATCCTTCGCGATCCGTCGGGCGAGGCTCAGCGTTGACACCGGTGTGCGGGGCAACTCCTGCATCTTCCAGTCGGGATGGAATGCCGTAAAGTGCAAGGGAACATCCATCCCGAGTTCACGGGCCACCCATTCGGAAAGCGCCCTGATTTCTGCGGGTGAATCGTTTTGTCCGGGAATCAACAGCGTCGTGATCTCAAGCCAGCATGATGTCTCATGATGAATGTAGATGAGGGTATCGAGCACCGGCTGCAGGTGCCCGCCACAAAGTTTGACGTAGAAATCGTCGGTGAACGCCTTGAGGTCGACGTTGGCAGCATCCATGACGGCATAGAATGCCCGGGCCGGTTCCGGATGGATGTAACCGGCCGTGACCGCCACCGTTTTGATCCCACGCCGATGGCAGGCCTGCGCGGTATCGATGGCATATTCTGCGAAAACGACCGGATCATTGTAGGTGAAGGCGACCGACTGAGCACCGTAGGCCGCAGCCGCACCGGCAATGCCATCGGGACTCGCGGCATCGGTCAGGCGGTCGAAATCCCGTGATTTCGAAATATCCCAGTTCTGGCAGAACTTGCACGCGAGGTTACAACCGGCGGTACCGAACGAAAGGATCGACGATCCGGGGTGGAAATGATTGAGCGGTTTCTTTTCGATCGGGTCGATGCAGAATCCTGATGAGCGTCCGTAAGTCGTCAGAATCATCTGTCCGTTTGTGTTCTGCCGCACGAAGCAGGCACCGCGCTGTCCCTCATGCAGCTGGCAGTCGCGCGGACAGAGATCGCACTGGATCCGTAACGGCTTGCCTTCCGCCACCGGCAAAGCATGCCACCAGCGTGCCGGATGGTTGGATTCCGGGGTGTTCAGTTCTCTTTCCATTTCTGTACGCCATAACGGGAGAAGGCGATTCTTTGATCCCAGAAATCGGCAGGCAAACCGGCCTTGAGCTTGAGTTGATTGAGGAAACGTCGCGGTTCGGGCAATGACTCCCAGACCTGCGGGAGGAAGGTCGCACGGTGGTTGCCGAACCGCAGGATCAGGCCGTCGAGATCGGGGCGAAGCTGCCGTAACAGATCGGCTTCGTTCGAATAGGTCATGGCGCTGGCGGTTTCCAGGAGCGATACCTCAATGCGCGTCTGCTGGAATTCATCGGCGGACAACGGGGCGAAGCGGGGGTCCCGGAAGGCTGCCGCGACGGCGTTCTCCGCCACGTCTTCGGCCAAGGGACGATGCGCTTCAAGGCTTCCGATACAGCCTCGCAACTGACCACTTTGCGTGAGGGTGACAAAGGTTGCCGCCAGGGCTGAGAGCGCCGGATGTGGCGCGACCGGATGCGGGGTCGCGGCGAAATGGCGTCCGATGGCGTTGCGGGCGAGGATCAGCAGACTCGCGCCGAGGGGGTCAGCCGGCATGATCCGTCCTTTCGGCGGGCGATTGGAAAAAGGCGAAGGCCGCATAGCCGACGACGCGCGCCCGGTCGCCGGCCGTATCGCCCGAATTGCGCAGGTCGATCAGTCGGGCCTGCAGTCGGCGCTGGCGGGCAGCATGCAATAACCCATTGATGGGTGTGGCACCACAGGCCTGTTCGTGAGTGATGGAGGCATCGAGGATGCTGATCGACTGGGCCGTTTTACTGTCGAGCGCTGTTGCGCTGTCGTAGGGGAGGTAGTGAGACAGGTCGGAACTGACCACGATCAGTGTTTCGTCGCCTCCCCACAGGCGCTCGATCACCTCACCGACTTCGGCGGCGCTGGCCCGGCCGACTGTCAGCGGTATCAGGGAGAACTGGTCGATGGTTTCAATCAGAAATGGCAGTTGTACTTCCAGTGAATGCTCCTGCGCGTGCGCCGCATCGTTGAGCCTGACCTGCGGCAGATCGGCGAGCGCATCAATGCCGGCACGATCGATGGGAATATCGCCCAAGGGGGTGGAGAAAGCCCGGCACCGCGGGGCAGCCAAACCATCGATCGGGACACGGTGCGTTGGTCCGAGCAAGACGACGCGTTTGATCGAGGCGTGCTGCCGGCGGAGGGGCGCGTAGATACTGGCGGCGATCGGCCCCGAATAAATGTAACCCGCATGCGGTGCGATGATCGCTTTGACCGGTGGCAACGCCGTTCTTCCCGCGGTTTCCAGCATCATCCGGACAGACTCGTCGAGCGTCGCAGGTTTGTCGGGGTAAAACGTACCTGCAACGGCTGCGGGACGCACATTCAGTGTCATGGTTGCCTCCTCCTCGTTTCCATTATGAGTGGACCCGCCGCAAATGCAAGGCGTGACGTCGTCGTCAGGCGTATGGTTTCCGCTAAAATGCGCGCATGTCACGCCATTTTGCATTAGTCCCGGCCGCAGGAAGCGGCGCCCGTTTCGGCGCTGAAACGCCGAAACAATATCTCCCTTTGGCCGGGCGACCGCTGATCTACCATACGCTGGCTGCGCTTTGCCGATGTGCCCGTATCGAAGCGGTCTGGGTCGTGCTTTCTCCGGGAGACGAATGGTGGTCTGACGGCGACTGGTCGGATCTTGGCGACAAACTGTGTGTGGTTCGTTGCGGCGGGGCAACACGCGCCGAAAGCGTGACCAATGGCCTTGGCGCGCTGGCCGGTTCGCTGAGTTCGGAGGACTGGGTGCTGGTTCACGATGCGGCGCGGCCTTGCTTGTCGCAACCGATGCTTGATGCCCTATTTGATGGATTGGCGCACGATCCGGTCGGCGGCCTGCTCGCTGTACCGGTGGCCGATACCTTGAAACGTGCGGATGCGAATTGTCGCGTGGTCGCAACGGAACCACGCGAAGGATTATGGCAAGCCCAGACCCCGCAGATGTTCCGGTTCGGTCTCCTGTATGAATCGTTGCGTACGGCCGGCGCGGTGACGGATGAAGCCGGTGCCATCGAGGCGGCTGGATATTCGCCGCGGCTGATACGCTCGGATGTCACGAACCTGAAGGTGACCTTTCCGGGCGATCTCGGCTTGGCAGAATTGATTCTGAACGGGAGGGTGAAATGATTCGGGTCGGACAGGGATCGGATATTCATGCGCTGGCGGTCGGGCGCAAGTTGATCATTGGCGGCGTCGAAATTCCCAATGAACGCGGGTTGCTGGGGCACTCCGATGCCGATGTGCTGTTGCATGCCATTACCGATGCGTTATTGGGCGCTGCCGGGTTGGGCGATATCGGACGGCATTTTCCCGATACCGATGAGCGATATCGCGGCGTCGACAGTCGCGTCTTGTTGCGCGCTGTCAGGGCGTTGTTGCGTGAGAGCGGGTGGCTGATCGTCAACGTCGATTCGACCATCAATGCGCAACGACCAAAGATGGCGCCGCATATTCCGGCCATGGTGTCGTGCATCGCCAGTGACCTCGGTGTTTCCCCTGGCTGCGTCAATGTCAAGGCCAAGACCGGCGAACGGCTTGGTTTTGTCGGGCGCGAGGAGGGCATTTCCTGTGACGCGATTGCCCTGATCGAGAAAATCGGCTGACAAGTACCCCTTTGCGCGTTTGATGAACGCGGCAGAGTTGTTTGGCACTGTTTCTCGGTATTTTTCACACAGGAAAAAGCAGAGAAGATGGCGATCAAAAAGAGTTGACAAAAATCCGCGTGAATGGAAAATACGACAACACACATCGGATGTCTGTTTAAAACATGTCCGATTTATGCTCAACCATCGACGCGGAGCGCTTGTACATGCAGAAAAAGATCATCATCGCCGTCGCACCGACTGGCGGATGGGGCCTTGGCCAGGATAACCCGGTTGCGCCAGAGGAAATTGCCGAGCAAGCGAAGGCTTGCGCGGAGGCCGGTGCGGCAGTTGTGCACATGCATGCCCGGGACGCAGCGGGTTCCCTAACGGCGGACATGACGTGTTTCAATCGGACTGTCGAGCTGATCCATGCCCAAACGAACATCATCATCGAGGCTTCGACGGGCGGTATTTCTTCGATGACTTCCGTCGAGCGAACCTATCCCGCCGCCAATCCTCATGCCGAGATCGCTTCGCTGAATATCGGCACGTTGAATTTCGGCGACAAGGTCTACATCAATAGCGTTCCCGATATCCGTATGTGGATCGGCATCATGGCCGAGCGCAAGATCAAGCCTTCGCTGGAAATCTTCGATACCGGGAATATGGATTGTGCCCTGAATCTGATCAAGGAAGGTTTGCTCAAGCCTCCGTGCAATTTCAGTTTCGTCTGCAACCTGAACTGGGGCATGCCATTTCATCCGGCGATCATTTCCTACTTGCGCGATCAGGTACCGGCAGGCAGCCACTGGGGAGCCAACCTGATCAGCAGCACCGATTTCAAACAGCACCTCGAGGTGTGCCGTCTAGGTGCGTCGGTCGTACGGGTCGGTTTCGAAGATTCGCGGCAGTATGACGGTCGGGTTGCTAAGGATAATCTTGAACTCGTCAAGGGGTTGCGTAGCGAGCTGGAGAATAATGGCTTCGAAATCGCTACCGTCGACGAGGCCAGGGCGGTATTGCTTGCATGATGTAACCCGTGCCCAGTGCATGGGGGAGTTGCGGTTTTACACGGCAACGGGCTGCTGTGTCGTTGAGCGACCATTG
>CAYUYI010000060.1:0-9792 GCA_964448995.1 uncultured Propionivibrio sp.
TGCCCTGCGCCGTACGCGCCAGTCGCCTCGGTGTCGGGCGTGTGCATCTGATCGGATACAACGAGGATGGTACGTTGCTACGCGAACTTTTCTCGCGCGATGGCGTCGGAACGATCATCACGCGTGAGTCGTTGGAAATCCTGCGCGATGCTCGGCCGGACGACATCAGTGGTCTCGTGGCACTGATCCAGCCGCTTGAGGAGGCCGGCATTCTGGTGCGCCGTTCGCGCGAACTGCTGGAGCGCGAGATTTCCCGCTTCTCGGTCGTCGAACACGATGGCATGATCGTTGGTTGCGCCGCGCTCTATCCCTACGGGGAAGACCAAGCGGAACTGGCGTGCGTGGCGGTGCATCCGCACTTCCGTCGCTGGGGCTACGGAGAACAGTTGCTCAAGCGCATTGAAATGCGAGCGAGAGCTGTCGGCATCAAGCGCCTGTTCGTGCTGACGACGATGACCTCGCACTGGTTCCGCGAGCGCGGGTTCGTCGAGCAGTCGGTCGAGGAGTTGCCAGAAGAAAAGCGTTTGGTGTACAACCTGCAACGCCGTTCCAAAGTGTTTTCGAAGTCGCTGTGATCAGGAAACGGAAGCCTGTTCGTTTTGTGTTTTTTTTGAATTGATGGAGTCTGATTTATGGCAAGAATGGTGAACTGCGTCAAACTTGGGCGCGAAGCCGAAGGGCTCGATTTTCCGCCCTATCCCGGCGAGCTTGGCAAGCGCATTTACGCAAGCGTGTCGAAGGAGGCATGGCAACAATGGGTGCGCCTGCAGACGATGATCATCAACGAAAACCGTTTGAATCTGGCTGATGCGGCACACCGCAAGTATCTGGCCGAGCAGGTCGAGAAACATTTCTTCGGCGACGGGGCCGATCAGGTTCAGGGCTACGTTCCGCCGAGGTGACGGACGGCTGTCGGGGAAACGCACAATGGCTCCTGCGGGAGCCATTGTCGTTGTGCGGCCTTGGAAAAGACTATCGTTGGTTTTCGATGAAGTGTTTCGAATAACGAGCTGAAATGCGTGACAGAGGCATCAGAATTGGCAGGTCAGCCGTGTTGAAGTCAGGATCCCAGGCTGGCTCGCCGCAGATATAGGCGCCGGCACGCAGGTAGCCTTTGATCAGTGGCGGAACGTCGGCCTTCATGTCCTGCCGCAAGGCTTCCATCGGCAATCGGCAGCGCGGGAAGACGCGGAATTCGATCGGGCTCAAATGGTCAGCAAGACGGTGATAAATACTGGTGGCAGCATGTCCGCCATCGGCCATGCTGATGCTGGCGCAACCGATCAGGTATTCGTAACCGTGCTGCATCATGTATTTGGCCAGTCCTGACCAGAGTAGCGCGATCGTTGTTCCGTTGCGGTGATCACGATGGACACAGGATCGGCCGATCTCGACCATGCGTGGGCGTAGATGCTGCAAACGAGTTAGGTCGAATTCGCTCTCCGAGTAATAGGCGCCGATAGCGCGGGCCTTGTTCGGCGATAGAATCCGGTAGGTGCCGACGATCATGCCCGTGTCTTCGTCGCGAACGACGAGGTGTTCGCAATAGGGGTCGAAAATGTCCTGGTCGACCCCCGGCATGCGAGGGTTCAAGCGGGCTCCGAGTTCTTCGGCAAAGATCTGATAGCGTAATTTCTGAGCGGCGAGAATCTCACGCTCATTGATGGCAAGACCGACGGAAAGTGTGGGCCGGGTGTGGTGGTGGGGGTGGGCTGCATTCAATACCTGTGTCGTCATCGTTTCCTCCTTCTCTGATGCGAAGAAACGATACGGCGACAAGATTGCCGGGATATTTCGCGTTGGTTACGCCAACATTAAGGTTGACGAGCCGGCTCGGGACCCTATTCAGTCACCCGCCAGCGTGATGACGCCTTTTTCCGTACCCATCAGGCAGACGTTGGCAGGGCGACGGGCGAAGAGGCCGTTCGTGACGATGCCGGTGATGTGGTTGAGCCGCGATTCGAAATCAACCGGGTCGAGAATCTGCAGGCCATGCACATCGAGACTCAAGTTGCCGTTGTCAGTGACAAAGCCCTCGCGCAATACGGGGTGTCCCCCAAGTTGTGTGAGTTCGCGCGTGACCTGAGCGCGCGCCATCGGAATGATCTCGATCGGAAGTGGGAATTTACCGAGCACCTCGACATACTTCGAGCCATCGACGATACAGACGAACTTCTCGGCGACGGCGGAGACGATTTTTTCGCGCGTCAGCGCGCCGCCGCCACCTTTGATCATATGCATTTCCGCGTTGATCTCGTCAGCCCCGTCGATGTAAACCGGCAGGTCGGTGATTTCGTTGAGGTCGAATACCTTGATGCCGTGGCCTTCGAGGCGGCGTCTGGTGTCTTCCGAACTTGCGACGGCCCCGGTGATGCGATGCTTGATGCTGGCCAGTGCCTCAATAAAACAGCGGGCCGTCGAGCCGGTCCCCACTCCGACGAGGTGCCCATCGACCACGTAATCGAGCGCTGCATTGGCGACGGCCTGTTTGAGTTCGTCCTGTGTCATGGCGTGCGAATGTGTCCGTAAAGCTTGGCATTTTATCGGATTGCCGGTTGAGCGCACAGCAGACGATGTGCAACATAAGTGTCACCAACATGACCCGATGATGTAACACGGATGCGACAGAGTGCGGCCCATGCCGGTTGTTCGCTCGATATTTCTCTCTGACATCCATTTGGGTACACGTGCCTGCCAGGCCGATCGTTTGCTCGAATTTCTGCGTGACTACGTCGCCGACTATGTGTTTCTTGTCGGTGACATTGTCGATTTGTGGGCCATACGTCGCAGCATGGTATGGACCGAGATGCAAAATACCGTGGTGCAGAAAATTCTGCGCCGGGCGCGACGCGGCGAATGTGTCGTCTTCATTCCGGGCAATCACGATGAGGCTTTGCGAGACTATCTTGGTCTTGCATTCGGCGGCATTGATATCGTTGGCGAATACGTGCATGAGCTTGCTGACGGGCGTCGCTTCCTGCTTCTGCACGGAGACGAATTCGACCAGATTACCCGCCACCACCGCTGGGTCGCCGTCCTTGGTGACGTGATGTATGACTTTCTTGTCCGGATCAACTCAGTCCTTTCGCTGGTGCGTCGCCGCTTCGGCCTGAACTGCTATTGGTCACTGGCCGGCTATGCCAAGCGGCGGGTAAAAAAGGCGATGCGATTCATTTTCGATTTTGAAGAATCGGCCGTTCAGGCGGCGCGCCAGCGCGGTCTGGATGGCGTCATTTGTGGGCACATCCATTGGGCGGCGATTCGCGACGTCGGTGGTTTGATCTACGCCAATTGCGGCGACTGGGTCGATAGTTGTACCGCCATCGTTGAGCATCTCGACGGGCGTCTCGAGCTGATTCATTGGGGCGATGGTGTGTCGTCGATGGCGAACCCGCAACAAGAGGAGAAAGCATGCGCGTCCTGATGGTTTCTGATGTCTATTTCCCACGAATCAACGGCGTGTCGACCGCCATCCAGACCTATCACCGGTCACTTCAGGCGAATGGGATTGAGGTTGGCCTGGTGGCGCCGGATTACGGCAATTCTTGCGTCGAGCCGTGGATCAGTCGGGTGCCCGCAAGACCTGTGCCGCGTGATCCGGAGGATCGTCTGGTGCGTTGGCGGGCGATGCATGAGGCCGTCGATCGCGCCGCTAAGTTGGGATTCGACCTGATACATGTCCAAACGCCTTTCATCGCGCACTATGCCGGGCTGAAAACAGCAAGACGCTGTGGATTGCCCGTGATCGCGACGTATCACACGCTGTTCGAGGAATATCTGAAGCATTATGCACCGATGATTCCATCCAGTTGGTTGCGCTGCTTGGCGCGTGGTTTTTCGCGCCGCCAGTGCAACGAGCTTGATGGCGTGATCGTACCGTCTCGGGCGATTCACGAGCGCTTGACAAGCTACGGTGTTGTCGCACCACTGCATGTTTTGCCCACCGGGATCTCGTTGCAGGCCGAAGCCGATCCGGGAGTCCGAAATGCATTTCGCGCGACGCATGGCATTGATCCCGCGCGGCCAGTTGCGTTGTTCGTCGGGCGGGTGGCGCATGAGAAAAATATCGATTTCCTGATCGATGTGATGGTCCACGTGCGAGAGTCCATTCCGGACATTCTGTTGCTGATTGCCGGAGAAGGACCTGCCTTACCGCGTCTGCAGAATGTTGTTCATGAACGTGGTCTGCTGCGTAACGTGCAGTTCATTGGCTATCTCGATCGTACAACCGAACTCCCAGCATGCTACGTGGCTGCCGATGTGTTCGTGTTCGCGTCGCGCACTGAAACACAGGGGCTGGTACTGCTGGAAGCGATGGCAGCCGGGTTGCCGGTCGTGGCCCTCGCCGAGATGGGAACGGTCGATATTCTCGGGGCGCGGCGCGGCGCGCTGGTGCCGGAGGATCGTGCGGACTATTTCGCACAGACGGTCGTGCGTGTGTTGCTTGATGTCGAGTTGCGCCAGCGCCTGTCGCGGGAAGGTCGGGCGTATGCCGCCGAATGGTCTGATGAACGGCTGGCGGTGCGTATGGCGGAGCTCTATCGCCATGTTATCGCGACGCATTCTCAAGCCGACGATTTTAGCTTCGATCTGCTGCCTTTGTAGGCGAATCGCACGGGCTGGCAACGTGTCATATGCGTGTCATGATCAATCCGCACAATCGCCATTTCACAACCAAATTGCCATTGGGCCATGAAAATACCTGTTTTTACGTCTTTGGGAAAATACCGGGATCTGCTGTTGGCCATCGCGGTGTTTCTGGTCCTCGACCTTGGAGTTCTGGTGTTCAATTTCCAGTCTTCACGCCTGATCGAAGAGGATACACGACGCATTGATATGACCGGCGATATGCGGGTGTTTTCGCAGCAACTCGCCAAGGCTGTCGTGACGCTCCGACAAGAAATCGCAGCTGGTGAACCGACGCAAACGAGCGTCGCGCAGATGAGCGAGGCCTATGCGGCGTTTGAAAAGGCGTTTGCGATGCTGGGAGATACGCTAAAGGGGCATCGTCAGGAGTGGTTCGATGATCACGCTCGGATTGAGCAGGCGCGAACCTTGTATGCGGAGCTGGGGCGCACTTGGGACCCGTTGGCGCTGATCGTCCGCCCTCTGGTTGATAATGCGTCCGGATTGCAGGTGCCAGACAGTGGAATGCTGGTCAATATCGAGATTGCGGCCACCAAGGTGGTCGCCCGCAACATCCGGCTGATGCAACAAGCCGACGACCTCGGGCGTCACCTGGAAGAGATGGCGGTACAACGAGCCGGCCAGATGCGGACGATCCAGTTGGCGGCCATTGTGTTGGCGCTCATCAATTTTGTGTTCATTGCGTTCAAGTTCCTGCGAAGTCTGATGCGTAGCGACGCGGCAGCCAGCCATGCGCGCGACGAGATCGAGCGTATCCTCGGGGCGGTTAGGGAAGGACTTTTTCTGCTTGATCGGAACGGTCGGGTCGGTGCATTGCAGTCGTCGTCGACACCCGTATTGCTCGGACAACAACTCGTTGAGGGGGATAAGCTATTTGCCTGTCTCGCAAGCCGTATGCCTGCCGACGAGATCAAGGCAGCGGAAAAATATGTCAACGTGCTGTTTAATGAGCAGGTCAGTGGCGAGCGCTTGAAGAGTCTCAATCCCATGCGAGTGGTGGCCTTCAAGGCAAAGGATGGCAGACAGCGCTTCCTTGATTTTGAGTTTCGACAGGTCTGGAATCACGGGCGCGTGATGTCGCTGCTCGTTTCGGTGAGCGATATCACCGAGAAGGCCGGACTGGCCAGCGAACTCGCCCAAGTCAAGGATGCCGCGAATGTCGAGGTTGAATCGTTGCTATCGATTCTCGATTGTGACCCTGAGGTGGTGGTGAATTTTCTGGAAACTGCCGACAATCGCTTGCGACTGGTGAATAGCCAGCTTAAGAAATTCGGTGTGTCGGAAACGAACGGCCGGCCGTTGGTCGGGCAGCTTCTTGCGCTGGTCAGCGATGTCGTCAAATCTTCAGGTGCTTTGAGGCTGCATGCCATCCACGGCTCGGCGCAATCTTTCGAAAGGCATCTGGTTGATTTGCATGGCAAGTCGGACTTCGGCGGGAGCGATCTGATCCCGGTTGTGGTGGCGCTGAACGACCTGCTTGACGAGGTTGAGAAATTTCGTAAGGTTGGTTCCAGGCTTCAAGCGTTCTCCATCCGCAACGCGCCTGGAGGGTTGGCTCAGGATGCGCTCGGGGAGGCCGTGGCATGAGTCCCCTCGAACAACGGAAGCAGCAGATTGAGCTGTATTCCACGGCGGTGTCCGAGTTTTTTCTGGAGTGCAGCGGGGAGGCTGCTCTTGTTCGCTCGGTGTTTCTACTGGACAAGACGCAAGCGCCGATTTTATGGAATGACTTCAACAGCTTTGTCAGTATGGAGGGCGTATGGGTGGGCTCTGTCTGCGTATCGGCTTCGCGCAAACTGTTGTCGCATGTCTTGCTGTTGTCCGGACGTGGGCGTTACGAGGATGAGGAACATCTCGGTGTCGTCGACCAGATAGCGACGCAGTTCGCTAGACGGACGCGCTTGAAATACGGATCCAGGTTGCGAGTTTCCGCGCCAGAAGGATTTTGCGGACGATCTAGGCTTGTTCCGAAGTTGTCGCGCGCTAGTCCTTGCGCCATCACCTTTTCTTGGCGTGGTTACGAAGCTGGCTTGGTTGTCGATGTCGATACGCCTAACGCTGCTTCACGGGCACAGCGAATTATGTGAAGACTGTCCGGTATGCCGCGCGATTTTGCGTGGTTGTTCGGTCTGCCGTCGCTGAGCGCCAACGAGGTACTCGCGACGGAGTGCGTTGTTTCCCGCCCGGATGGAGCCTGTTCACCGGAGACGTTATACTTCTTCCTTTGTGCGGTGCAGCGATAAGGGAGAGGTTTGTGTCGGAAGAGAGTCCGTTCAAAGGGAAAACCGGGCTACGGCGGCTGTGGAATGCGCTGCATTATTCGCTCGACGGGTTTGGCGCGGCCTTGAGGCATGAAGATGCCTTTCGCCAGGAGGCCCTGCTGGCGGTGATTCTGGTGCCTTTGAGTTTTTTCCTGCCGGTGGGCGGGGTGGGGCGGGCGTTAATGATTGCCAGCGTCTTGCTCGTGCTGATTGTTGAGCTCGTCAATTCGGCGATTGAAGCGGCGATCGACAGGATTTCCCTTGACCGCCATCATCTTTCAAAGCGTGCCAAGGATATTGGCAGTGCCGCCGTCCTGTTGGCGCTCGCCAATGTGGTGCTGGTCTGGGGCTGCGTGCTGGTTGGGTAGTGACTAGAGCGCAGTCAGGAAAACCAGGCCGTTCTCCTTGACGAATGCCGGATCGGCGATTTCTACCCGATTGCGCCCACGGCGCTTGGCTTCGAGGAGTGCGTAGTCGGCGGCTTCAGTGATTTCGTCGGCACGGACGAAGTCGGGATACGAAGCGACGCCGGCACTGAAGGAAGCATGGATTGAGCCCGTGGCGTGGACGTGTGGTAGCGAAGAGAAATCTTCCCGGATGCGGTCGATGACCTTGGCTGCTTTTTCCGGCGTGACGTCCGGTAGCGCAATCAGGAATTCTTCGCCACCGTAGCGGCCAATCAGGTCTGAGGCGCGCAGACGCCCCTTGAGCAACCAGGCGAGACCGCGAATGACGAGGTCGCCGACCGGATGACCATACGTGTCGTTGATCGACTTGAACCGGTCGATGTCGATCATTGCTACGGTCAACGAACTGTTGGCCGGGTCCAGCCGCGAGATCATCTGCTTGAGTTGCGATTTGGCGGCCGTGTGGTTGAGTAGGCCGGTCAGACCGTCGAGACGCGTCGAGCGTTGGGTCTCGCGAAAGCGTTCGATCCGGGTCTTGACAACAGCAGCAAGCAGCACCGGATTGAATGGCTTGATGATGAATTGGTCGCCCCCCAGACGCAGCGCCTCGACCTGCATCCCAACGTCTGATTCTCCGGAAAGATACACGATCGGTAGCGACGCGTACGCCGACATCTGGCGTAATACGCGCGTGGCCTCTACACCGTTGAAACGCGGCATGTACATATCCATCAGCACCAGGTCGGGGTGATAGGCGTGCAGTTCGTCGAGTAGCGTGCTAGGGTCGCGGATGGCGCGGCTGTCGATGCCGTGCTCGGCCAGTGTGCGCTGGATCAGGGTGACGGCGACGCGAGAGTCTTCGACGACCAGTACGCGGTACTTTTCCGGCTGGTAGTTCTGCACAAGATCAAGTACGCAGTTGAGTACGCGGGCGGAACCATCTTCCTGAGGAATTGTGAGATCAATGCCGACGCGCATCAGCGTGACGATCGTTTCGATGGCCGGCATCGCACCGAGATAGATCAACTGGCTGGTCGGACACTGCTTGCGGACGCCTGCGATACAGGCATGTTCTCGCAGCGCAGATGAACCCGTCCCAGAAGGGATGAACAGTACGGCCAGCGGTGCATCGTTGCTCGGCAGTAGCGAATCCCAGGTGATTTCGATCGTCTGAAACCCGTAGAAGTCGAGTTGGCGGCGCAATGCCTGGGCCATCGCCTGCATTTCCGGTGAGACAACCATCCAGACCGAACGCGGTTTGATCCAGTCATTGCCTGCGGCCTCGTCGCTGCGATCTTCTCGGCGGCGCTCGATGACGGGGGGGCGTGAGGCGTTGACGGCGCCGAGGAGCGCGTCGACCAGCTTCTGAAGTTCGTTGCGGCCTGCAGCTTCGACGGGGTGGCTGCTGGGGTCGCCGAGTCGGGTCAGGGCTGCGTTTTCCAGCGACTCACAGAGACGGACGAGCCCCGGAAGGCGCAGGCGGTTGAAGTATTCGGCCAGGCTGTTGACCGCGACAGTAAATTCGATGAAATGCTCGAACGTTCCGGCAGAGAGATAGCTCTCCCAGCGCGAGCGCAGCACGTAGATGCGCTCGTCGGTTGCAGTAGGGACGGTCATGGTCGGCCAGCCCCCGGGGTCGGTTTCATGCCCACATTCTTCCTCTGTGCCATTGCTCAGCCCGGGCCCGTCCAAGTCGGTGGACGGAAGCGTGCATTATCGGGAATACGTGGAGAGACGGCAAGACCCGGCGACGAGATGCAGCATCGGTCGGACGGGTGGTTAACTCGAAAAAACCCCCAGTTTGCCAAAACTGAGGGCTTTTTCCGGTGCCAAACGATCTACTTCCGTTTTGGCGGGGGGATGTCGGTACAACTGCCGTGCGCGACTTCGGCTGCCATGCCGATGGTTTCGCCGAGCGTCGGATGCGGGTGAATAGTCTTGCCGACGTCAAGCGCATCGCAGCCCATCTCGATGGCCAGCGCGACTTCTCCGATCATGTCGCCAGCGGAGGGGCCGACGATGGTGCCGCCGATGACTCGGTGCGTTTCGGCGTCGAATATCAGCTTGGTGAATCCGTATTCGGCGCCGTTGGCGATGGCGCGACCGGAGGCCGCCCACGGGAATTTCGCGGTTTCGATCGCGCGGTTCTCGCGTTTGGCCTGATCCTCGGTGACGCCGACCCAAGCGACTTCGGGGTGGGTATAGGCGACACCGGGAATCACCGCGGCATCGAAGCCGGTTTTGTGTCCGGCCGCGACCTCTGCGGCCACATGCGCCTCATGCACCGCCTTGTGCGCCAGCATCGGGTTGCCGACGACGTCGCCGATGGCGAAGATGTGCGGGACGTTGGTGCGCATTTCCCGATCGACCGGAATGAAGCCGCGGTCGGTGACCGTGATACCGGCCTGCTCGGCGCCGATCTTCTTGCCGTTCGGGCTGCGTCCAGCCGATTGCAGGATCATGTCGTAGCGCACGGC
>CAYUYI010000061.1:0-9761 GCA_964448995.1 uncultured Propionivibrio sp.
CAGCGACGCGGACGAGGATCGAGGTCCAGAACGGCAACAGTACGAAGATCATCAGTGTGTTGGCGGTTTTGGTCGGCTGCGTGGCCATGAAGTAGGCGAGCGGGAAGCCGAGCAGCAGGCAGTAAAAGGTAACGACCGCCGACATGCCGAAGGTGCGCTTCAGGACATCGACGTAAATGGCCTCGTCCGAGCCGGCCTGAACGATATGGCCGGCATCGTCATATTTGCGGTCGACGGCGGCGAGCAGATAGCGCGCGGTGGTGGGGGAGGCGTTGCGGCCGAGGTACTGCCAGGTGGCGACATCGCCCCAGCGCTCGTCGGCGGCGATGATCGCCTCCTTCGCCGATTGTCCTTCCTCGGGCGGCAGCGCCTTGGCGGTTTTCATCATCAGCGAGCGAAAGCCCGGCAGTTCCATGTTCAGGCGCTTGGCGGCACTGGCAAACACCGGCGTGCCGCGCGTCTTCATCATTTCGTCGGCCAGCGTGGTGAAAACTGCGTCGTTTGGCAATGACTGGCCGTTCCAGTCGCGCAGCAGTGCGCTGGTGGCCGGGAAGGCGGTGACGATTTCGGGGTTGTCGACGCTGCGCTTCAACAGCGCGGCGATCGGCCAGATAAAGGTGAACAACAGGAACACCACGAGCGGCAGGATCAGCGCACCGTACTTGAGCTTCTTCATCCGCTCGGCACGGCGCAGCTGAGTCTTGAGCGAAACAGGCTCGTCGCGGCCAAGCGCTTGCGGCAGGGTGGCGGTCAGTTGGTTCATGGTGTGATCCTTGTTCATGCGAGAGGCTTAACCACAGCGGACACGGCGGGCACAGCGGAAATCAAATGCATATTTACGATTTTCCGCCGTGTCGCCGTGGCTAATGATCGTCTTTACTTTGCCGCCCAAGCGTTGAAGCGCTGTTCCAGATCTTCGCCGTGTTCAACCCAGAACTGGGTGTTGCTGGCGAAGGCACCCTTCATGTTTTGCGGTGCGGTCGGCAGCTCCGGCAATACGGCTTTGTTCACCAGCGGCGTGCCCTTGGTGTTGGTCGGGCCGTAGGGGATTTCGCCGGCGAAGACGGCCTGATTCTCTGGCTTGGTGGCGAACGCGATGAACTTGTAGGCTTCTTCCTTTTTCGGCGTGCCAACCGGGATGGCCCACAGGTCGAAGTCGTAGATGTTGTTGGTCCACACGATCTTCAGGTTGGTCTTGCCTTCCTTCTGCGCGGTGGCGATACGGCCGTTGTAGGCGGTGGTCATGACCACGTCGTTGGCGGCCAGAAGTTGCGGCGGCTGTGCGCCGGCTTCCCACCACTGGATGCTCGACTTGATCTGATCGAGCTTCTTGAAGGCACGCTCGACGCCGGCCTTGGTGCCGAGAACTTTATATACTTCATCGGGCTTGACGCCGTCGGCAACCAGCGCGAATTCGAGGGTGAACTTGGCGCCCTTGCGCATACCGCGTTTGCCCGGGAATTTTTTGAGATCCCAGAAGTCGGCCCACGAGGTCGGTGCGGTCTTCAGCGTATCCGAGTTGTAGGCGAGGATGGTCGACCAGACGAAGACGCCGACACCGCACTGCGTGACGGCAGCCGGTACGAAGTCAGCCTTGTTGCCGATCTTGCCGAAGTCGAGTTTTTCGTACAGACCTTCCTCGCAGCCGCGTGCCAGTTCCGGTGATTCGACTTCGACGACATCCCAGGAGACGTTCTTGGCTTCCACCATCGCCTTGATCTTGGCCTGTTCGCCGTTGTACTCGCCCG
This sequence comes from uncultured Propionivibrio sp., assembly GCA_964448995.1. GTDB lineage: Bacteria > Pseudomonadota > Gammaproteobacteria > Burkholderiales > Rhodocyclaceae > Propionivibrio. Next base: position 1,749 of record CAYUYI010000061.1, read on the forward strand.
GGATGATCTTGCTGCCGGTGGCCTTGGTGTAGGGCTCGTAAAACGCCTTCATCTGAGCTTTCTGGTTGGTGCCGCCAAACGAGATGACGGTGATGTCGGCGTGGGCCATGCCGGCCATCACGGAGAGCGCCGCCGCGATGGCGAGCGGGCGAAGGGTTGTGCGGGTTTTCATGGGGAGGATCTCCTGTAACAAGGTGCGGGGTGAGGGAAACTACGGACGGGGAGAGGGGGCCAGGGCAAGCAACTGCTCCGGATTGATGCCGACGTGGATGGCATCGCCTGGGTCAAAACGGTGTTTGTGCTGGGCGGCCGGGGCCTTGACGACGATCTCCTTGCGGCCGGCCAGATCGACGCGGACGCGGATGTGGTCGCCAAGGTAGGTGATTTCGCGCACATAGCCGCCGAGGCGGTTGGCGCAGCCGAGCGACTGGACGTTGAGCTGGATGCACTCGGGGCGCACGGAGACGACCGTGCGTGCGCCTTTGCTCGCTGGGTTGCCGACTGTTGCGGTGACGCGCTGGCCGTTGTCGAGCTTGACCTGGCAGGTCTGGCCTTCGACCGCTTCGACGGTGCCTTCCAGCGCGTTATTCTCGCCGATGAAATTGGCGACGAAATTGTTGGCCGGTTTTTCGTAGAGCGTTGCCGGGTCGGCCAGTTGCTGGATGATGCCCTGATCGAACACCGCAATGCGGTCCGACATGGTCAGCGCCTCGCTCTGGTCGTGCGTGACGAAGACGACGGTGATGCCGAGGTTCTGCTGAATGTGCTTGATCTCGAACTGCATGTGTTCGCGCAACTGTTTATCGAGCGCACCGAGCGGTTCGTCCATCAGCACCAGTTCGGGACCGAAGACCAGCGCACGGGCGAGGGCGACGCGCTGCTGCTGGCCACCCGACATTTGCTGCGGATAGCGGTCGCCGAATGCACCAAGTTGGACCATGTCCAGCGCGCGCGTCACCTTTTTGTCGATCTCGGCTGTGGGCAATTTGCGGATCGCCAGCGGGAAGCGCAGGTTTTCGCGAACGGTCATGTGCGGGAACAGCGCGTAGTTCTGGAAAACCATGCCGATGTTTCGCTTGTGCGGCGGCAGGCGGTTGATGACCTGATCATCGAGGCGGATTTCACCGGCGGTCGGCGTCTCAAAGCCGGCCAGCATCATCAGGCAGGTGGTCTTGCCCGAGCCGGATGGACCGAGCAGCGTAAGGAACTCGCCGCGCCGGATGTCCAGATTGAGGTCGCGCACGATCAGGTTTTCCCCATCGTAGGTCTTCTGCACGTTGCGGAACGTGACGTGCGGGGCATCGTGCGCAGGCGGGATGGGGGGGCGGTTCATGCGTTCTCCTTTCACGGGCATCGGCCGTCGGATCGTCGGCAAATGCACGATTCCTGAAGCCATGGGTTGATCGTAGAGGTAATATTGGACAAAATATGAACCAATATTTTTGTAATTAATGGAACCAATTACGAGGCGGGCGATGGAACAGCAACTGGTTGTCGAGGTGCTCAAGCAATATATGGACCGTCAGCCGACGTCGCTCAAACTGCGTATTCGCTTGTACATGGCGCTGCGAACGGCGATCCTGGAGCGCGTGCTGAGCGAAGAAACGCGTCTTCCCCCGACCCGCGTGCTGGCCAGTGAACTGACGATCGGGCGCAATACTGTCGTGCGGGTTTACGAGCAGTTACTTCTTGAGGGGTATCTGCTTGGCCGAGTGGGCGACGGTACTTATGTGTCGGGGGTGGTCGATTCGGCGCGCAAGCCGGTGCCGCAGAAGCGGCTGATCGGGACGCGGCGCGAAGGGTTGTCGCGACGTGGTACGGAAATCGTCAATCACGCCGCCAGCAGCGCGATTCAGCACGGCGCCTTCATGCCCGGCGTGCCCGACGTCGAACATTTTCCCTTTACCCTGTGGCGTCGTCTGGTGGGCAAGTATCTCGAAGCCAGCCAGTCGAGGTTGCTGCAGTATTCGCATCTCGGCTACGGGCCGCTCAAGGTGGCGCTCGCCAACTACCTGCGGGTCACTCGGATGATGTCGGTCGACCCAAAACAAATCATCGTCATCAATGGTTCGCATCAAGGCATGGATTTGTGCACGCGCATGTTGGCCGATCCGGGCGATCGTATCTGGATCGAGGATCCCGGTTACTGGGGGGCGCGTAACGTGTTCCGTGCCGCCGGGGGAAACGTCGTTCCGATTCAGCTTGACGCCAAAGGTCTGGCGCCGACGGCGGCAGACTGGATGCAGCCGCCACGCCTGATTTTCGTGTCGCCGTCGAGCCAGTATCCGACGGGGACGGTGATGGCGCTCGATCGTCGGCTGGAACTACTGGAGCGGGCGCACGAATTCGGGTCGTGGATCATCGAGGACGACTACGATAATGAGCTGCGTTACGATGACCGGCCGGTGGCCTCGCTGTTCGGCTTGTCGCAGCGGCAGCGGGTGATCTATATGGGAACGTTCAGCAAGGTGATGTTCCCCGGCATCCGCCTGGCCTATCTGGTGCTGCCGGAGGATCTCGTCGATCCGTTCGTGATCGGCAATTCGGAGTTGTTTCGCGGCGGGCGGATGAGCGAACAGGCGGCGCTCGCCGAGTTCATCGACGATGGTCATTTCTCTGCCCACATCAAGCGCATGCGTGCGATCTATCGTGAGCGTCGAGACACCTTGCGCGAGGTGATGGAGTCGCGCCTTGGTGCGGTGCTGACTGTGTCGGGCGGGCATGCCGGGCTACAGCTGCTTTACCGTTTCAACGTGCCGGTAGACGATAAACTGGTGGTGGGCGATGCGTTGGCGGAAGGGGTGTTTTGCCGGCCGTTGAGCATGTATTACGCCAATCCGGCGCAAATCAGCAACGGACTGAACCTTGGTTTTGCCGCAGTGCCGGTCGAGCGCGTGCGGACTGCCGCAAATACGCTGGCGCGGGTGGTTGAACGGCGTTTGTAAATCGTACTTCGCGAAGCGAAAAACGGTGATGGCGAGCTTGCTTATTTTTCGATACGGACTATAGTCAGAGTGCGCCGAGATCTGCGGCGAATCCGGCGCGCAGTGGTGGAACCAGCCGTGTTTCCGGAGACTTTATGGACGTTTGTTTCATTCGTTCTTTAAAGATGACAGCGTAGCAGCCATAGCGGCGCAAGCCGGTTATCCTGGCCGTGTGTGCCAGGGTTGAAGTCTCAAAAAGCCCATGACCTGAAAGTCATGGGCTTTTCTGTTGCAAAGTGGGCTAAAGTGAAATCAATACAAAGGTGCTGAAAGCGGAACGGATGCTTGAACAACCCCTCGACAAGGCTTCGAAGGAACGGATTCGTCTGACACGAATTCGGGCTTTCTTTGACAACGCCAAGGGAAATCCGGTGGCCTTGTTCGTGGCGGGGGCTTTTTTTGCGTCGTTGATGTACGACGAGGGCAGCGGGCGCAACACGCTCCTGATTTGGGTGGCCCTCCTGTTTGTGAGTTGCGCTGCGCTCTATCTGTTCGGGCGTCATGTCGAGCGCATTGGCTTGACGGAAAAAAACGCTTTTGAGCTGTTTATTCTTCGCTGTATTCTCGGCGCGTTCGTCGCTAGCCTCTTTGCGGCAACGGCGGTACTCCTGCCGGAGAACGCCAGCCGCACGGCCTATTGTTTCGTTCTTTTGATTGCGATGACGGTGGTGGCGTCGGGCTATCTCTTCTGTGTCACTGCGTTTTGGCACGGCCTGGTCATCAACGTGTTTTCGCTTTTCCCTCTTTCGCTGTACTTTCTCTATCGCTTTCTTGAGCAGTATGAACGTTTCTTTCTGCTGCTCGGTATTGCGGCGATTCTTTGGCAGATCGTTTTTGCCCTGCGAGCGTTTCGGGTTTCGCAATCGGTGGTCGGTGAAATCGAGGCTCAGGAGCGGTTGAACGTCGAAATGCTTGAGCGCCGGGCTACGGAACAGGCGTTGCGGGTCAGTGAGGCGCGGGCGCAGGAATTGGCTTCGATGTTGCGGCGGGTGTGCGACAACGTGCCGGACATGATCTGGGCCAAAGATCTGGAAGGGCGATATCTGTTCGTTAACCGGGCTTTCAGCGAGTGCATCACGGGGAGTCCAGACACCGAGGCGCCGGTTGGCCGAACCTTCGAGAGTTATGTCGAGGAAGCGCGCAGGAGCCATCCGGGCGATCCGCAGTGGTACTCGCTTGGCGAGTTTTCGCACGACATCGACGAGCATGCGCGGTCCCGGGAGGAACCGACGGTCTACGACGAGAGCGGCAACGTTCGTGGCAAGTTCCTTTTTCTCGATATCCATCTGGCGCGTTTCCTCAATGCGCAGGGCGAAGTGGTTGGCACCGTCGGCAGCGCACGCGATATCACCGAACGTAAAGCGTCGGAGGAATACGTCCGCCGTCTTGCCTATCACGATGCGTTGACCGATCTCCCGAATCGCCTGTTGTTGAACGACCGCATGCATCAGGCGCTGGCGCAGGCGGGGCGGGACCGGGGCAAAGCCGCCGTGTTGTTCATCGATCTGGATCGGCTCAAGCCGGTGAATGATGCGCTTGGCCACGATGTCGGTGATCTTCTGTTGAAGGAAGTGGCGCGCCGTCTGTTGGCGGTGGTGATGCGTCGGGCCGATACCGTTTCTCGCCTGGGGGGCGACGAGTTTGTCGTCCTCCTGCAACGAATCAATCATGAGCAGGATGCGGAAGTCATCGCCAGGAAGATCATTGAGGCGCTTGATGCGCCGTTTGTCATCGCCGACCACGATATTCGCATTTCGGCGAGTGTCGGGATCGCCATTTTCCCGAGCGACGGGGAAGAGGTCAGCCAGTTGCTCAAGCATGCCGACTTGGCCATGTATGCGGCAAAGCATGAAGGCGGTGATGGTTTTCGTTTGTTCGACAAGTCGATGGGCCATGAATGACGGGGCTGTCTGACTACTCGGACGGGTGGCGCGGTCGCTGAACTACTCCGGCGAGTAGCCCGCTGCCGGGGCTTGTTTTTTATGATCGCTGCTCGTTCAGGGACGACGGAGGAAACGATTGATGACTGCGAAACTTGCACGCACGACGGTGGGCGGCCAGATGCAATTAACGGTCTATGGCCATGAGTTGCTGGAAAACCCGCTGCTCAACAAGGGAACGGCCTTCACGCAGGCTGAGCGTGATGCGTTCGGCCTGAACGGTTTGTTGCCGCCGCATATTTTCAGCATGGACGAACAGGTTCGGCGCCGGCTGGACGCCTTGCGCGCGTTGCCGAGCGATTTCGATCGTTATGTCTTCATGCGTGATTTGCAGGACACCAACGAGACGCTGTACTACGCGCTACTTGTGCGCAACATCGAAGAACTGCTGCCGGTCATCTACACGCCATCGGTCGGGCTGGGGTGTCAGCGTTTCAGCCGCTATTACCGGCGACCGCGCGGGCTCTTCCTCAATCCCCATCTGCAGGATCGGCTCGACGAGATTTTCGCCAATCCGCGCTTTGACGCCGTCGAATGCATCGTCGTGACCGATGGCGAGCGCATTCTCGGTCTCGGCGATCTTGGTGCCGGCGGCATGGGTATCCCGATCGGCAAGCTGGCGATCTACTCGGCTGCCGGCGGCATCGATCCGGCCACGACCTTGCCGATCACGCTCGATGTCGGCACCAACAATGCCGATCTGCTGGTCGATCCGCTCTACGTTGGGTTGCACCAGCGGCGCGTGACCGGTCAGGCATACGATGATTTTGTCGAGGCCTTCATCCAGGCGGTGATCCGGCGCTGGCCGAATGTCCTGTTGCAATGGGAAGATTTCCACAAGAACAATGCGAGTCGTTTGCTTGAGCGCTATCGTGATCGTTTGTGCTGCTTCAATGACGACATTCAGGGCACCGCTTCGGTGACGACGGGTACGTTGATGGCGGCTGTTCGTGTCACCGGACAGCCGCTGCGGGACCAGCGCGTTGCCATTCTCGGCGGCGGTTCGGCGGGTATCGGCATTGCAGACCTGATCCGGCGGGCCATGATCGAAGATGGCCTGAGCGAGGCCGAGGCGACGAAGCGGTTCTATATCGTCGGGCGCCATGGTTTGGTGACGGACGCGACAGAAAATCTGGAGGCATTCCAGAAGCCCTTCGTTCAGCGTCGCGACGATTTGACGGGCTGGCAACTCGACGACTGGAAGCGGAATTCGTTGCTCGACGTGGTGCGCAATGCGCGGCCGACCGTCCTGATCGGTGTCTCAGGCCAGCCGGGGGTATTTACGGAAGAGGTGATTCGCGAAATGGCCAAGCATGTCGTGCGCCCGATCATCTTCCCGTTGTCGAATCCGACTTCCTGCGTCGAAGCGCTGCCGTCGTCGGTGGTGGAATGGACCGACGGTCGGGCCATCATCGGTACCGGCAGCCCGTTCAAGCCGTTCGACTATGCGGGAAAACGCCACGTCTTCGCGCAGACGAACAATTCGTACATTTTCCCCGGTGTCGGATTGGCCACGCTTGCGGTCGGCGCGCGGCGGGTGACGGATGGCATGTTCCTGGCAGCGGCCAAGGCATTGGCTGAGCTCTCGCCGGCCAAGACACAGGCAGGTGCGCCATTGTTGCCGCCGCTTAACGAGATGCTGGCCGTTTCGCGCCACATCGCGCTGGCGGTCGCCCGGCAGGCGTGTGTCGAAGGATTGACCGAGACGCTGTCCGACGACCAGATCGTGTCGATGATCGATGCGAAAATCTGGCGGCCGGAGTATCCCGCCTACGAATACGTTGGTACCGCACACCGCCGTTAATCGTCCGCTTTCGAAGCCTCCCAAGGGCTCCATCTTGCGCCATTCCGGATCGGTCCGGAATGGCGTTTTTTTAGCGAACCGGCGACACGGCGCGGAAGAAGTCGGCAACGCGCGTCACGATGCGTGCGACGAGGTCGTTGTCCAGGCAATCGAAAATTTCTGGCTTGAGCGTGTTGTTCATCCACGTGATCTGGCGCTTGGCCAGTTGGCGTGTGGCGTAGACGCCGCGGTCGCGCATCTCGGCGCGTGGTGCGAGGCCGTCCTGCGCTTCCCAGACCTGGCGGTAGCCGACGCAGCGCATCGACGGCAGGTCGAGCGACAGACGGTATTGGCCGCGCAGCCGCGTGACTTCGTCTTCCAGCCCGGCGGCGAGCATGGCGTCGAAGCGCTGCGCGATGCGCTCGTGCAGCACGCCGCGGTCCACCGGCAGCAGCCCGAGGGAAAGGAAACGGTAGGGCGGCGTCTGATTGTCACCCTCGGCGATCAGCGCCGACATCGGCCGGCCGCTGAGGCGGAAAACTTCCAGCGCGCGCTGGATGCGCTGCGCGTCGGTCGGGTGCAGGCGGGCCGCCGTTTGCGGGTCGACCTCCCGGAGAAGCGCATGAATAAAGGGCCAGCCGTGCGTGTCGGCCTGAGAGTCAATATCGGCGCGGGTTTCCGGGCAGGCCTGTGGCAGCTCGGCCAGCCCTTGCAGCAGTGCCTTGAAGTAGAGCATGGTGCCGCCGACCAGCAGCGGGACCTTGCCGCGCGCGGTGATCTCGCCCATCAGGTTCAGCGCATCGTTGCGAAAGCGCGCGGCGGAATAGGCTTCCTCGGGGCTGATCAGGTCGATCAGGTGGTGCGGGAATTCGGCCAGTGTCGCCGCCTCCGGCTTGGCCGTGCCGATGTTCATGTCGCGGAAGACCTGCGCCGAATCGACGCTGATGAGTTCAACGGGAAAGCGGCGCGCCAGTTCGATCGCGACAGCGGTCTTGCCGCTGGCGGTCGGGCCCATGAGCAGAATGGCGGGAGGCAGCACCGTCATCGCCCGCGCATGAACAGCCGGTCGAGGTCGGCCATCGATAATTGCGTCCAGGTCGGACGGCCGTGGTTGCATTGGTCGGCGCGTTCGGTGGCTTCCATCTGGCGCAGCAGGGCGTTCATTTCGGGGACCGAGAGCTGGCGACGCGCGCGCACTGCGCCGTGGCAGGCCATGGTGGCCAGGAGTTCGTTGCGCCGGGCGGCCAGCAACTGCGTGACGCCGTGCTCGCGCAGTTCGGCGAGCAGCGTGCGCGCCAGTTCGGCC
>CAYUYI010000062.1:0-6608 GCA_964448995.1 uncultured Propionivibrio sp.
TCACCTTGCCGACCGGCACGATGGCGCCCTTGCTGGCCATCATGGTGGCGGTGCCGACTTCGAACACTTGCAGGATGTGCGGGGCGTTCCCGGCACGGAAGGCGGCGATCGCCGCCGTCATGGATTCGTCGTAAGTTCCCTTGAAGGTCGGAACAATCTTGTATTCCGACTGACTGGCGTTGAAATCCTTGGCGAGGTCGTTGACCCATTCGCCCAAGGCGCCACCCATCGAGTGCCACCATTGAATTTCGACCTGGGCAGAGGCGCCCGTTGAAAGCAGACCGGCAAACAGTGCAGCAGCAATTTTGTGTTTCATGGTAACTCCACCTTTTTTAGTGAACGATCGTAATGATTACGGTTATCCATCAGAGACACTCGATTTTTCCGCCAAACGATTACAGCAATATTTCACGCAGTGACGATGCTTTACTGCGATTGATCGACCAAGGATGCCAAGGGAACCACAGTGATGCGCGTTACGCCGGCGAAAGCCGGGAGCCTGGTCGCTGTTCTTACTGGATTCCGGTTTTCACCGGAATGATGTTTTTGTGCTGACCGGTTGCCTACGCTAGACCGCAGTATGGGAAAAGTCAACGCTACCCATACCGCATTACCCGGCCCGCTGATTTTTTGTGTCATCTCCTGCCGATAGCGTGGCCGGAAACATCGGTCGACCACAAATTCAACCGGCGTCGAGGGGGGCGATTCGTTCAGCCATTCCCTGAGCCTTGAGCGCCAGTTCGCACACTTTGAAACAATGCGCATGGGTCATGGCCGTTTCAGTACGTTCGAAAACGTCTCGCTGCAAATCGGTGTAATACGGAAGCGGCTCTGCACAACAGTCGAAATAGCGACTTCCCTCGTTGTTGACCAGAAATAGATGATCCTTGCCAGGACGCCCGGAAATATCGATGTATTTGCGTAGTTCGATATAGCCTTCCGTGCCGAGAATCGTCAGGCGCCCATCGCCCCACGTGGACAATCCATCCGGGGTGAACCAATCGACCCGGATGTAGCCACTGGCCGGACCGTGCGCGAGCAGGATCTCGCCGAAATCCTGCAAGCCGGGGTCCTCGGGATGGCCCAGGTTGCCGATGCGCGAGGCGACGATCACGGCGTCGTCCGCGCCGGTGAAATGCAGGAACTGGTCGATCTGGTGCGAGGCGATATCGATGAGAATTCCACCGTACGCTTGCGGATCGAAGAACCACGCCGGACGCAAGTGCCGGTTCAGCCGGTGAGGGCCCAGACCAATGGTTTGCAGGACCCTGCCAATCGCTCCGCTACGAACCAGTTCGGTCGCCCTGGTGACGGCACGAACTTCAAAACGCTCGGTAAAATTGACGGAAAAAATCCGGCCGGTTTCCCGCTGCACGCGCTGCACTTCGGCCAACTGCTCGAAGCTGGTCACGCCGGGTTTGTCGACCATGAAGTCCTTGCCGTGGCGCATGGCTTCGACAGCGAGGGCAGCACGTGCGCAAGGGATGGCCGCGCAGGTGATCAACTGGATGCGCTCATCCTCCAGTAACTGACGGCGATCGGCGACACGCTGAATGTGCGGAAATCGTTCTTCGAAACCGGCCATCGTCGGCACATCGACATCTTGCGTCCAGTAACCAGCACACTCGGCACCGATATCCAGCAGGCTTTTGACCTGGTCGTAAATGTGGCGGTGATCGATGCCAATCACGCCAAAGCGGAGTTTTCTTGAATTGTTCATGCGGATCTGCACTCGGGAACGCGCGGGGGAAACAGCACCATGATGTCCATCGGTCCGGGTTACAGCCGGATCCGCCGTCCCTCCTCGGCAGACCAGTAGGCTGCATAGGTCGCCTGGATGGTATCAAAAGCCAGATCGACATCCGCCAGCGGTTGTCCTCCGTTGGCCACACATTCCATAAAATTCTGGATTTCCTGGTTGTAACCCCGCGTCCAGGTTTCTTCGAGGCAGACGAATTGCCAGCCGGTCTTGCGGTCGACTTTCTCGGTGATATAAACGTCGGCGAGTTTGTCTTCGTCCGTCAGGTAGGTGACCATGCCTGTGCTCGGACACATGTTGGCGTTGAGCACGCCGCCCGAGGTATAGGTCTCCACCAGATTGCGCACGCCACCGAGAATCATGTCGCCGGCAAAAACCGTACTTTTGGTGCCATCGGTGAAGGTCAGGTTCATCATGGCCCAGTCTTCGACATCGACCGGATGGGACTGGATGTATTGGTGATCTCCGCTGGAGAGGGTGTCACCGATATTGCCGACGTCTGCCGTCACATTGGCAATACCGATGGTTTCACCGCGTGCTTTTGCTTCGACCTGCTTGAGATACAGCACCGCGGACAAAGGGTGACAACCCTGCCGGATCAGGGCGCCGCCACCCGAGATGTCCCAGCGCGCCGCATGGCTGGCGTGCGATCCGCTATGACTCTCTTCGGCTTTCATGAAGAGAATCTTGTCCTTGGTCTTGCGCAGGATTTCGGCACTCTTCGCAATGGCCGGGGCATAGACCCAGTTTTCGGCGTACATGAACAGCTGCCCACTGGCCAGGATCTCTCCTTTCGTCTCAGCCATTTCCGCCATCACGCGCTCGTACATCTGGGCTTTCGACAGCTTCTGCCCGATCGGTAACGGGTCTCCCTCCCGACCAAAATAGCCGGTAAACGGTTTTTCGCAGATCACGTGCCGACCGGACGCCATGGCCTCGACGATCATGGGTGCATGCAGCACCGCCGGTGTGCAAATGTCGATCACATCGATCTCGGGATCGTTCAACAGATCCTGGATGTGATGGTGAACTTTGGCTATCCGGTGTCTTTTTGCAAACTCGGCGACGCGGTTTCCAGGGGCGGCGACGGCAACCACTGAAACCGGCACGCCATACACGCGCTGGTAGGCATGCATGTGCAACTCCGCAACGAAGCCACAACCGACCAGTCCCACACGAATCGTTTTCATGATTTTGTCCTTATTCCTTCAATTCGGCATGCACCAGCAATTTTCTCAACCAGCCAAAGGCATTGAGTTGAGTCAGCGCCATCAGGATGATCGCGCCAGCAAAGATCATGCTGATCGGCCGAGTAAAGAATGGCGTCGGATCGCCCGACGACAGGATCAGTGCACGGCGCAGGCTGTTGTCCGCCATCGGTCCGAGAATGATGCCGAGCAGGAACGGCGCCGCCGGATAAGACATGCCGCGCAACAACAAGCCGACAACACCGAAAATGAAGACCAGATAGATGTCGAAAACACTGTTGCTGATGACGAAGGCGCCGACCGTGCACAGTACATACACGATGGGCATCAGGATCGTGCTCTTCACCGCCAGAATTTTCACCGTCGCCTTGGAAACGACCAGCGCCAGAAAAACCATGGTGATCGCACTGATCGCCATATAGACACTGATATCGACCACGAAACCGGGAGATTCGCTCATCAGCAGCGGGCCGGGGCGCAGGCCATGCAGCCATAGCGCCGCCAGCAGCACTGCGGCAGGCGCACTGCCGGGAACCGCCAAAGAAAGCACGGGAATGATGGCGCCGCCGACGCAGGCATTGTTCCCGCTCTCTGCAGCGACAACGCCCTCGATAGCGCCTTTGCCGAAAATCTCCGGTGTCTTGCTTGATTTTTTTGCTGCCCAGTAAGACAGCCAGCCGGCGACGTCTTCCCCAACGCCCGGAATGATGCCGATCATGACGCCGATCACCGAGGAGCGGATCATGTTCAACTTGTTCTTGATGATGATGCCCAGCCCCTTTTTCATCTCCAGCGAGGACGTCTTCACCTGCGCGCGGGCGGTACTCGAAACCAGGCCGAAGATGATTTCCGGAAAACCAAACAGGCCGATCATCACCGGAATCAGGGGAATCCCCGACATCAGATCGATCACGCCAAAGGTGAATCGGGGGTGGGCATTCATCCCGTCCATGCCGATCTGCGAGACGATCAGGCCGAGAATCCCGGAAATCCAGCCCTTCAGTGGATCGGTCCCCGCCGTCAGTTGGCCGCAGATCATGACGCCAAACAGCGCCAGCAGGAAAAACTCGAAGGCGCCAAACTTCAGGGCCAACAGGGCCAGCGGTGGCGTCAGGAGCAAAACGCAGAGCGTGCCGGTCAGCGTACCGACGCAGGAGGATACCGTCGCCACAAAAATCCCCAAACCGCCTTCGCCGCGCTGACCGATGGGAAAGCCATCCACGGCCGTCGCTGCAGAGGCCGGCGTGCCGGGAATATTCATCAGAATGGCGGACTGGCATCCACCGGAAATCGCACCGATATAGACGGCGACCAGCGAAAGGATCGCGACTTCGTTTGAGAGTTTGTAGGTCAACCCGGTCAACAGCGCAACGGCCATGGTCGCGGTGAGTCCGGGAAGCATGCCGACGATCAAACCGAAGAAAACCGATAAAACCATCGTGAGCAAACTCATGGGCTGCACGACGAAATGCAGCACGCCCAAAACATATTGCCAATCCATGAAAATGCCCTCTCGTTTATGGCAGCGGTACGTGGAAAATCGTCTGGAAGACGCCGTAGATGGACCCGACCACGAGTGCTGTAATCAAAATGTTTTTCAGGATGGACGTCGCTTTCAGGACCGCCATGACGAAAATCATGAAGATCGAAGTGGACATCCAGAATGGCAGCCGTGGCGCCAGCAGGAAGGTATACAGCGCCAGGATCAGCGCACCCAGCATCATTTCGCGCGCCATCGCGGATTTTCTGAAGCCATCGAACCATGACAAAAAGCCGGTGACATTTTTTCCGACGCCACTGCTTCGAATGCTGCGCCGCAACAACATGGCACTGGTCAGCAATAGCAGGATGGCCAGAACCATCGGCAACATGCCGGGCGATGCGTACAGCGCACCGCCCACATCGCGCGCCATGCGATAACTATCGACGATCATCACCAGCGACAGAATCATGAGCCCGATGCTGGTGACAAAATCAAAATGGGTTTGTTTTTCCACGACCCGACTCCTTGATGAAGAAAACCGCCGGCATGGCTATCATCGTTCGCTGGCCGGCGGTTGATTCGTGCATTTCCTGCCGGACTATTTGAGTCTCGGGAAACCGAATTTTTCCGGGGAAATCTTGGCCGTGCCACCATCGAACAAGGTCCACGAAACGATGGACGAGAGCTTGGCAACGTGTGCCTGGGCCTCGTCACCGCTCAATGCCAGAACAACAGAACCCTTTTCTGCGGCGAATTTCTTCACGGTGTCGCTCTTCACGGCGATCTTGAAGGCTTCGTCAATCGCCTTGACCACATGTGCCGGCGTATCCTTCGGCACCATGATGCCGAAGGATTCACCCATCGGCAGGTAGGGTTTGATATCCGGCACGGACGCAGTGATTGCCGGAATGTCGGCGGCGCCAGAGAGTTTGAAGGGTTGGTCCATCAAGACGGCCAGCGCATTCATTTTTCCGGCACGGATGTGGTCAACCATTTCCATCAGCAATTGCGGAACGATATCGACTTCGCCCGACAACCCGCCAATAATCGCCGGCGCGCCGCCCTGATAGGCGATATGCTTGTACGGGATCTTGGTGCCGAGTTTCAGAACTTCCGCCCCCATGTAGCCGCCGCTACCGACGCCGGCCGTACCGAAAGTGATTTCACCCGGTTTCGCTTTGAGCGCGGCCAGCAAGTCGGGCATCGCCTTGTATTTGGCACCATCGCCGCCCTTGGTCACGATGGCATTGGGCGAGTAAGTGGCGACCCAGATATTCCAGTCCTTGTAGGTATTTTCCGTGAAACCCATGACCGGATAGGACGAGAACGCCAGCAGCCCGTTGGCGGCAATCGTGTAGCCGTTGTGCGGCTTGTTCCACACGCCGAGGGTGCCGATGGAGCCGGCGGCGCCGGGCTGGTTGATCACCGAAATCGTGGTCTTGAGCGCCTTGCCCATTTCTTCGGCGAGGGCGCGGGTGGTTAGATCCGTGCCTCCGCCCGGGGGATAGGGAACCACAATGGAAATATCCTGGGTGGGCCACTTGGGTGGGGTCTGTGCGCTGCTTGACAGGGGCCAGATCGACACCAGACCGAGAGCGATCGCTGTGGGAATACGCCAGTTGATCTTCTTGCTCATTTTCAACTCCTCCGGAGAAAAAAGGCATGCATGGGTTAATTCATTACTTCATTTCCTTCCTGATGCTCACTTCTTTGACGAAACTCATTACTAACGATGCTGCGTTCAACGACTCAACTCACGCTGGACGAAGGTGTCCGCAATTCACTTTCTGAGCACTGACTCGCCCGACGAGACGAAACAGGGGAAGACTTGCTGCACGGGCGGCGCATCGGGGTCCTTGATGGCACTGAGCAGCAATTGCGCGGCCGCCGCGCCCATCTGGTGTTCCGGGCGCTGGACGCAGGTAATCCGGGGGAGGAGCACGCCGGCCCATTCCGGGGTACCGATCATTACCAGGGAAATATCTTCCGGCCAGCGAACGCCTTGATCCTGGAAATGCAGCAACGCGCCTTTCGCCGTTTCGTGGTGTCCCAGGACCGCGGCGGTCACGCCTGAAGCGAGTAATTTTTCCGCCATGCGTCGCCCAGCGGCCTCGGACAAATCGTCGGTCAGAACGAATTCGTCTTCCGGCGGGACGCC
>CAYUYI010000062.1:6708-9637 GCA_964448995.1 uncultured Propionivibrio sp.
TTTCCCGCCTGCGACATCGCCGGGCAGAGAATGCAGCCATCGATCCGCTGCGCAACCAAGCGTTCCAGAATGATGCGTTCCTGTTCCGGATCCTCGTCGCTGTTGCACAGGGTGACGACATAACCGGCTTCGCGGGCGATCGAAACGATGTCGACACACATGCGGGTAAAGAAGGTGTTACCGAATTGCGCAACGACCACCGCCAGGAGTCCGCGCCGTTTCCCCTTCATGCTGCTGGCCGCCGCATTCTTGACGTAGCCAATTTCTGCCGCCACTTGCAGTACGCGTTCACGAAGCTCCGGACGGATCGGTCGCTCCGCATCGCTGAAGACATAGGAAACCGTGGCAATAGAAGTTCCGGCCTTCTTCGCTACATCCTTGATTGTCACGGATTTCTGAGGTTTTGGTAGGCGAGTCATGTTTGATTGGCTGGGTGTAAACGTTTACATCCAGCCATAAAAAAATTGGAAACGTTTACATTCGATTATTGATGACCCAATATCGGCTTGTCAATACTAACAATTGTAGCTGTTTGGCAAGCATCGTTTCACCGTGCGCTAGAATGCCACGGTGAACGATTCCTTCGCACAACCTAACCGAACTTGACCCATCATGACCAACCGATCATTGCCCGCCTGGCCTTATCCCAAAGTGATTGCCCATCGTGGTGCCGGTAAGCTGGCGCCGGAAAACACCCTGGCGGCATTCCGCCTCGGCGCATCTTTCGGACATGGCACTTTCGAATTCGATGTGAAGCTCTCGGGCGACGGCGTCAGCTTCCTGCTGCACGATGCGACGCTGGAGCGCACGACCAACGGCGCCGGGCGCGC
Source organism: uncultured Propionivibrio sp. (assembly GCA_964448995.1). Classification (GTDB taxonomy): domain Bacteria; phylum Pseudomonadota; class Gammaproteobacteria; order Burkholderiales; family Rhodocyclaceae; genus Propionivibrio. The sequence goes on from CAYUYI010000062.1 coordinate 7,539, forward strand.
CGACGCCTTCACCTATGGCGAGTTGGCGCGTCTCGATGCCGGGTCTTGGCATAGCCCGGCTTTTGCCGGAGAAAATTTGCCGACGCTGTCCGCCGTGCTGCGTTACGTGCGGGCCAATGGCTTCTTGGTCAACGTTGAAATCAAGCCGACGCCGGGCCGGGAATGGCAGACCGGTGCGGCCGTCGCCCTCGATGTCGCGAATTTCTGGCAAGCGAACGAGCCGCTGCCATTGCTCTCGTCATTCAGTGAAACGGCCCTGCAGGCGGCCCGCGAAGTGGCTCCCCGTTTACCTCGGGCACACCTTTTCGATCAGTTGCCGGCAGATTGGCTGGATCGACTGGCGCGGCTCGATTGCGTCGCACTCGATGTCAATCATCGCGAACTGTCCGAGGGCGTCGTCGCCCGGACGCACGAAGCCGGGTTCCGAGTGCTTTGTTATACGGTGAACGACGTCGATCGCGCCCGTGAATTGCTGGCCATGGGCGTCGATAGCGTCATCACCGATGCGGTAGACAAGATTCCGCCGAATGCCGGCGCCTGAGTTTGCACTGACAATTCGTGCGATGCGGATATGCGACGTTGCGGCTATCCTGCGCATCCAACGGGCGTGCTATGTCCCGCACATGAATGAAAGCCAGCCGGTGATCGAGCACCGTTTGTCGGCCTCGCCGGAAACGGCCTGGGTCGCTGAACGCGCCGGTGAAGTCGTGGCATATCTTGCCGCGTATCCTTCCTTGCTGGGCAAGGTGACATCGTTGGGCGGGCATTTCAACGTGCCGCTTACGGCCGACTGTCTGTATCTGCATGACTTGGCCGTCTCGCCGGCGGTTCGGCGCAGTGGTGCCGGACCGATGCTGCTTCGACGCGCCTGGCAGGCCGCGGATTCGATCGGCCTGATGCAATCGGCGCTCGTTTCGGTTCAGGATTCGAGGCTTTTCTGGGAAAAGCACGGATACCGTGTCGCTGAAGATCTGGCCCCGGGGCAGCGAGACAAGCTGGCCAGCTATGGCGCCCCCTGTTGGTATATGACGCGAGGAACGGCGGTTTAGACGCGATCCCTCTGGCTTCCACCGTACAATGGTCCCTTTTCTTCGAATGGTTGGAGGCAGGAATGACCACGGCACGTTATCGCGTTGAATCGCTTCGGAAGTTTGCCCTTTCACTTTTCACGGCCGCCGGGATGGATGTCGACAAGGCCGGGGCGGTCGCCGAAGTGCTGGTGGTCGGTGACATGGTCGGCCAGCGGACGCATGGCATGGCGTTGTGTCCGCAGTATCTTGAGCAGATTGAAAAAGGTCTGATGGCGACGCAGGGCGAACCGACGGTGATTCGTGATTCCGGTGCGGTTTTTGTCTGGGACGGCAATTACCTGCCCGGCCCCTGGTTGGTGTCGACCGCGCTTGCCCTGGCGTGCGACCGTGCCATCACCGACGGCAGTGTCACCGGCGTGATTCGGCGCAGCCATCACATCGCCTGCCTGGCTGCGCTGATCAAGCAAGTCACGGATCGCGGGCTGGTGGTCATGCTCGCCTCGTCCGATCCTTCCGGAAACTTTATCGCGCCGTACGGCGGCAAGGAGCCGCTATTTACCCCCAACCCGATCGCCATCGGCTATCCCGGCACGCAGCAACCGGTGTGGATCGACGTCAGCACTTCGATCACCACCGTCGGCATGACCCGGCAGAAAGCGGCCGCTGGCACGTCATTCGAGCACCCCTGGCTGATGGATGCCAACGGCAAGCCGACGAACGATCCTCATGTCATCGATTCCGGGGTGGGCGGCACGCTGCTGCCGATCGGTGGGGTCGAATACGGACACAAGGGTTTCGGACTGTCCCTGATGGTCGAGATGCTGACGCACGGGCTGGCGGGTTTCGGCCGCCCGGATTCAGAAAAGCGCTGGGGCGCCAATGTCTTTCTGCAGGTGTTTGATCCGGCAGCCTTCGGTGGGCGCGAAGCGTTCCTGCGCCAGGCCGATTACACCATCGACCGCTGTCACGCCAACGCGCCAATCGATCCTGACAAGCCGGTGCGCCTGCCCGGTGAAATGGCGCAGCGGCGCATGCGCGACGCCGAGCAGGCGGGTATCGAATTGTCGC
>CAYUYI010000063.1:0-9437 GCA_964448995.1 uncultured Propionivibrio sp.
AGCATCGGATTGTGATTCCGAGTGTCACCGGTTCGATCCCGGTACATCGCCCCAGTAGTACCAAGGCCCCGCGTAGACGCGGGGCCTTTTTTCTTCTGCGTTGCGGCACACTTTTGGCACTCGAAGAATAAATCGAGATGCATATCTCCCTGTTTCTTTTTCATCAAGCGTTGCGATTCAATGATCTGTCGAGCAAGGAATGCGCTGGCTATCTACACGCCGAGATAGCGGTGCCAGATACCATGATCGGCATCCAGTTCGGATGAGAGGCCGTGCCAGACAGCGTGGCCGCGCTCGAGAATCGTATGCCGGTCAGCTAGCGAGATCAGACGTTCGACATATTTGTCGATGACCAGAATCGTCAACCCGCTACCACGCAAGGTGGCGAGACAGCGCCAGATTTCCTCTCGTACCAGAGGGGCGATTCCTTCCGTTGCCTCGTCCAGGATCAACAACTTGGGGTTGGTCATCAGTGCCCGGCCGATGGCCAGCATCTGTTGCTCGCCGCCGGAAAGCCGCCCGCCGAGATTTTTGGCACGCTCGGCTAGAATGGGAAAGAAGGTGATCACCCGATCAAGTGTCCATGGGTCGCGCGCGCCATGCCGGTTGGCGGCAAAGGCAATCAGATTCTCCCGTACTGTCAAGTTCGGGAAAATCTGTCGCCCTTCGGGAACGAGAGCAATTCCAGCGCGTCCGATGCGATCGGCCGTCCAGCCGGTGATGTCTTTCCCCTCGAAACGGATGCGACCCCGCAACGGGCGTTCCAGGCCGCAAATCGATCGAACCGTCGTTGTTTTGCCCATGCCATTGCGTCCGAGCAAGGTCGCAACCTCGCCGGCAGCGATACGCAGGTCGATGCCGAATAGCACCTGGCTCGCTCCGTAGGCAGTTTCGAGTGCTTCGATTTCAAGCAGCGCGCTCATGCGACTTCATCCCCTAGGTAGGCTCGGCGTACTTCAGCGTCGGCACGGATTTCATCGGGGAGTCCGGTGGCGATGACTCGTCCGCCCACCAGCACCGAAATGCGGTCAGCCAGCCGGAAAACGGCATCCATGTCGTGTTCGACCAGAAGAATCGTGAGCCGGCGAGAAAGCGTTCTGATCAGTTCGACCATGCGCTCCGATTCTTCCGGCCCCATGCCGGCCATGGGTTCGTCAAGCAACAACAGGCTTGGCTTTGTTGCCAGGGCCAGGGCGACTTCAAGGCAGCGCTGTTCGCCGTGCGAGAGCTGGCCTGCGATACGCCCCTCCAGTCCTCCCAGCGAGACATCTGCCAGCAATTGCCGCGCTTCCTCGATGATGCCCGCTTCAAGCGAGAAGGGCTTCCAGAAGCTAAAACTCGTACCCCAGTCCCGGGTGCGCGACTGGACGGCCACCGTGAGATTGTCCAGTACCGTCAGACGCGAAAAGATATTGGTGATCTGGTAGGAGCGGGCCAACCCCAGCGTGACGCGCCGGTGCATCGAATGGCCGAGCAGGTCGTGCCCGGCGAAAGTCACCGCGCCTCCGTCGGCCGCTAGCGCGCCTGACAAGACATGGATCAGCGTCGTTTTGCCGGCCCCGTTGGGGCCAATCAGCGCATGGACTTCGCCTTGCCGAATCGCCATTGTCGTGTCGTTCAGCGCATAAATGCCGCCGAAATGCTTGCTCAAGCCGCGAACGTCCAGCAGGGAATGCGCTAGATCACTCACGGGAACGCCCCCAGCCGAATAGACCGGCGATGCCCAGTGGTGCCCGGAGTACGACGGTAAGTAGCGCAAGCCCGAGTCCAATCTGCCAATGCGGCAACAACTCGGCAAAAAACTCTTCACAGAGCAGAAGGAACACGGCACCGACCACACCGCCGAAGACGCTGCCGACACCGCCAATCACAATCATGACCATCAGCAGACCAGATTGCATCCAGTGCAACAGGCTCGGGCTGGCGAGCCCGGACTGATTGATCATCAAGGCGCCCGCAAGGCCCGCCAGCGCACCGCCAATGACAAAGCAGACGAGCTTGAAGGAAAAGACCGGATAACCGAGGGCTTCCATCCGGATTTCATTTTCGCGGATACTCTGAATGACTCGCCCGAAACGCGAATGCGCCAGGCGGTCAAGGAGAAAGAGTGCCAGTGACAACACTGCCAGTGCTACGTAATAGAAATTCGTATCGTCGGCGAGGTCAAGTGTGCTCAAGCTGGATCGCTGGGCCAATGGCATACCGTCGTCACCGCCCGTGACCTTGAGTGAGACGAAGAGGTAATACGCCATCTGGGCGAAGGCTAAGGTGATCATGATGAAGTAGACGCCGCGCGTGCGCAGACTGATCGCGCCGATTGCCAAAGCCAGAATGGCTGCCGTGATCGCGGCTATCGGCCAGGTCACCATTGCCGAGTTTGATCCCGCTGCGGAGAGGATGGTGACGGCGTACGCGCCCGTGCCAAAAAAAGCCGCATGACCGAACGAGACCATGCCGCCGAAACCGATGACCAGATTGAGGCTGGTTGCTGCCAATGCCATGATCAACACGCGGCTGGCGAAGCTGACATAGAACCCTTGGTCGATGGCCTGCAAGCAGGCAGGCAGGAACAGCAGTCCGAGGAACACGATGACGGCAGCGATGCGCCGGCGGGTGGTGGTCGAGTAAAGTGCCATGGTCTAGCTACGTGCAGGAAAGAGGCCTTCCGGCCGCCAAAACAGGATGGCGGCCATCAGCACATAGATGAGAATCGACGCCAATGCCGGTCCGAGGTTGGATGCGACTTCAGCGGAGAAAAGTTGGCGCAGCAACATTGGTAGCGTGGCGCGTCCAAGCGTGTCGACCAGACCAACCAGTAGGCTGCCGACTAGTGCGCCGCGAATCGAGCCGATGCCGCCGATGACGATGACAACGAAAGCCAGGATGAGGATGCTTTCGCCCATACCGACTTGCACTGCCAGCAGGGGGCCAAGCAGCCCGCCAGCCAGTGCGCAAAGCGCCGCGCCAAACGCGAAAACGGCGGAGAACAACAGGCGGACGTTGATGCCTAACGCTTCGGTCATTTCGCGGTTCGAGGCGCCGGCGCGTACCCACATGCCGACGCGCGTACGTGTCACCAGTACATAGAGCAGCGCGGCAACACCCAGACCAACGCCGATGATCAATAGCCGATAAGCGGGATAATAGAATCCGCCTAGTTTGACCGGACCGGCCAGCGCCTCCGGGGCATTGAGCAGTAGTGCCTGTTCGCCCCAGATAATGCGAACGAGTTCATTGGCGATCAGGATCAAGGCAAAGGTGGCCAGCACCTGCGCGAGATGGTTTCGCGCATAGAGGCGGCGCAGCAATACGGTTTCCAGCAATGCGCCCAGAATGGCGGTGCCCGCCATGGCGAAAAGGATTCCGGTGATGAACGATCCGCTGGCCTGCGTGACGGCCGCCGCCAGATAGGCGCCGACCATGTATAGCGAACCGTGCGCCAGATTGATCATGTCCATGATGCCGAACACCAGCGTCAGTCCGGCGGCCAGCAGGAACAGCATCAAGCCGAATTGCAGGCCGTTCAGCCCTTGTTCGATAAAGAGTTGGATCATGCGATGCGTGGAGTCAGAGAAAACAGCGGGCTGTTATTGGTCCGCTGCTAGAGGTGCCTGAAGTCTTACTTCATTTTGCACTGAGCGACGTAGGCGTCGACATGATTGGAGAAAATCGTTCCAATGGTTTTGTTGGTGATACGGTTTTGCTGGTCCTTGCCGATGACGCGCAAGTAATAGTTCTGGACGGGATGGTGATTGGTGTTGAACTTGAAATCACCGCGTACCGATTTGAAATTTTTGGCCTCGAGCGCCTTGCGGACCGCGTCCTTGTCATCCAGCCGGCCTTTGACATCGCGGACTGCGGCGTCGATCATCAGAGCGGCGTCATAGCCCTGCGAAGCATACAGAGATGGCAAGCGACCGTATTCCTTCTGGAAATCGGCGACGAAACGCCGATTCTCGGCGTTATCCATGTCATGCGCCCAGTGCGATGAGTTGAACATGCCGAGCATCGGTGCGCCGACCGCCTTGATCACGTCTTCGTCGGCGGAAAAGCCCGGAGCAAAAAGCTGCGTGTCTGTGGACAGTCCGGCACCAACGAACTGTTTGACGAAGTTGATGCCCATGCCGCCGGGCAGGAAGAAGAACACCGCATCCGGTTTCAGCGCACGAATCTGGGTCAATTCGGCGGCGTAGTCGAGTTGTCCGAGCTTGGTATAGATTTCTTCGCCGACCTTGCCCTTGTAAAAACGTTTGAAGCCGACCATTGCGTCCTTGCCGCCGGGGTAGTTAGGTGCAACTAGAACGACATTCTTGAAACCCTTGTCATTGACGTACTTGCCAACGGCTTCGTGCAGGTTGTCGTTTTGCCAGGCGACGTTGAAATAGAACGGATTGCACTGCTCGCCCGCATACTGCGAAGGTCCGGCATTGGCAGAAATGTAGAAAGTCTTGTTGTTGAATACCGGCTGTCCGACGGCAAGCATGATGTTGGAAAAGACGATTCCGGTCATGAAATCGACTTTGTCCTTTTTCAGGAATTTTTCGGTGACTTGCTGTGCCACCTCCGGCTTCTGCTGATCATCGGCCACGACCACCTCGGCAGGCAGGCCGCCCAGCTTGCCGTTCTGATGTTTGATTGCCAGGTTGAAACCGTCACGGATATCAACGCCGAGCCCAGCGCCTGCGCCAGATAGGGTTGATATGAAGCCGACCTTGACCTTTTCGGCAGCCAGCGCTGGCGCCGTCATCAACAGAAAGGTTAACAGGAGCGATACGGGTTTGGCAGGATGCATCGGATTGATCTCCGGGTTGGAAGGCGGTTGGCGTGTTCCGGGATTGTAGCGCAAGGCACGCTCGCCTTCGGTGACAATGTCGAACGACTTCGTCGATGCGGAATTGACGCCGGCAGCGACTGATTGCGATTGTGTTTGTCGGTATCCTCCGTCAATGATTGCCAGATTTCCGTCATGCCCTGTCCAGTCGCTGTCTGTGGTAGAATTGTCGCCTTTTTCAAAGAGTTACCACCTCATGTCCCGTTCTGTTCGCAACATTGCCATCATCGCCCACGTCGACCACGGCAAAACGACCCTTGTCGACAAGCTCCTTCAGCAGGCGGGTACGTTTGCTGCCCACCAGCACGTTGCAGAGCGCGTGATGGATTCGAACGATCTGGAAAAGGAACGCGGAATCACGATCCTGGCCAAGAATCTGGCTGTCGATTACGATGGGGTCCACATCAACATCGTTGATACGCCGGGACACGCCGATTTTGGCGGTGAGGTCGAGCGTGTGTTGGGCATGGTCGATGGGGTGTTGTTGCTGGTCGATGCGGTCGAAGGACCGATGCCGCAGACGCGCTTCGTCACCAAAAAGGCGCTGGCACTGGGCTTGAAGCCGATTGTCGTGATCAACAAAATTGATCGCGACGGGGCCCGTCCTGACTGGGTTGTCGATCACACTTTCGACTTGTTCGACAAACTCGGCGCAACTGACGAGCAGCTCGATTTTCCGGTGATCTACGCGTCAGCGCTGAATGGTTACGCGACGACCGATCTGAAAAATCCGGGCACAGACATGCGTCCGATGTTCGAGACAATTCTAAAATATGTTCCGCCGCCTGAGGCGGTTGACATCGAAGGGGCGTTGCAATTACAGATTGCCGCTCTCGACTATTCGTCTTATGTGGGGCGCATCGGCATTGGCCGTATTCAGCGTGGCAAGCTGCGCTCTGCTCAACAGGTGACGGTCATGTATGGTCAGCCGGATGCCGACGGCAAGTTCGAGCACGGTGCGCCGAAAAATGCCAAGGTCAATCAAATCTTCGGTTTCAAAGGAATTGAACGCACGGCGCTTGACGAAGCCGTGGCTGGTGACATTGTGCTGGTCACCGGAATTGAGGAGCTGTCGATTGGCTGTACGATTACCGATACCGCGTCGCCCGAAGCTTTGCCGATGCTCAAGATCGATGAGCCGACGCTGAACATGACGTTTATGGTCAATAGTTCGCCGTACGCCGGAACCGAAGGCAAGTTCGTCACCAGCCGCCAGATCCGCGAGCGTTTGCAAAAAGAGCTGCTGACCAACATGGCGTTGCGTGTTGAAGACACTAGCGATACCGATTCTTTCCTTGTTTCCGGCCGTGGCGAACTGCATCTGACGATCCTGCTGGAAACCATGCGCCGCGAAGGCTATGAGCTGGCGGTCGGTCGGCCGAAAGTGATCTTCAAGTCCATCGACGGCGAGCAGTGCGAGCCGTACGAGATGTTGACGCTTGATGTCGAGGAGTCGCATCAGGGTGGCGTCATGGAGGCGCTGGGCTATCGCAAGGGCGATCTGGTGGATATGGTTTCCGATGGGCGCGGCCGCGTGCGTTTGGAGTATCGCGTACCAGCACGTGGTTTGATCGGTTTTCAGGGCGAATTCATGAACCTGACTCGTGGTACGGGATTAATGAGCCACGTATTCGACGATTATGCGCCGATCAAAGGCGAACTTCCGGGGCGTCGTAACGGCGTGCTGATCTCGGCAGAGCACGGCGAGGCGGTGGCCTATGCGCTGTGGAAACTGCAGGATCGTGGCCGTATGTTCGTCGTGCCGAACGATCGTTTGTACGAAGGTATGGTCATTGGCATCCATTCACGCGAAAACGATCTTGTCGTCAATCCGATCAAGGGTAAGCAGCTGACCAATGTCCGCGCTTCCGGCACCGACGAGGCCGTGCGGCTGACGCCGCCAGTGCAACTGACACTGGAGTCGGCAGTAGAATTCATCGATGACGATGAACTCGTCGAGATAACACCCAAAAGCATTCGGATCCGCAAGCGTTTCCTCTCTGAGCACGAGCGACGTCGCGCGCAGCGTAGCGAGGGATAATCGCAGCCCGCGAACAGAACGTTTGGCCTTTCGTCTCTCAGCGACTTGATTCTTTCCGTTTATTTTCTAGTCTTAAGTACGGGCAGTATCTAAGTGAGGTGTTTCCCCGACGAAAGGAGGTTCAAAATGTTCAAAGTGATTCTCAAGCGGACAGTTCCCGCGGGAAAAGAGAAAGAACTGCTTGATCTGGTTACCCAACTGCGCATGGGCGCGTCCGGGCAGAGTGGCTACATTTCCGGAGAGACGCTACGGAATTCGGCCAAGCCCAACGAGTACATCGTAATCAGTATTTGGGATTGCGAGGAAAGTTGGGAGGCCTGGCTGGCTACCGACGAGAGAATTGCGTTGCAGTCCAAGATCGATGCCTTGCTCGGTTCGCCGACGATGTGTGAGACTTATGTATATCCGCATATGACGCACAGCGACTGAAGCGGAGCAAGTGGCCGCGCCGAAAGGTCCGGTCGTGCCAAAAAAGGCGGTGCGGGAGTATTTTCGCACCGCCTTTGTCTTGGATTTCAGCATTTGGCGACGTCTGGCGGATTTTCATGTGACATACGCTGATTCGCTGCCAAACACGGTATAGTCATTCCTGTGTAACTCGTGAAAATCGTCATGCGTACCACGTCTGGAAATCGCTGGAACCGGTGAAAATCTTTTTGTGATCCGTGTGATGTTTTTGGATAAGTGCTACAACTATGCTGAAATTTCTGACTGATCATCGTCGCTCGCGCCGGCAGCGGGAATTGGCCGCACTGGAGTTGTTTGTCGATCTTAGTTTGCGCGAGATGCAAATTGTCGATGGGTTGGTACACGAACGTCACTATCTCAAGGGAGAGGTGATTTTTGATCAGGGGGAAGAAGGGCAGGCAATCTATTTCATTCTGCAAGGCAAGGTGATAATTTGCCCGCAGGGATGCCCGGAATCTCCGATCGTTACGCTCGAACGCGGTAATTCCTTTGGTGAGCTGGCTTTGCTTGACGATGCACCGCGTTCGGCTCAGGCACGTGCTGCTGATGATTGTACGCTGGCAGTGTTTTTTCGCGGTGATTTTCTCGGTTTGATGGGTTCGCACGCGGTGATCGCCTCGAAGATATCTTTGCGCTTGGCTCGGCAGTTGGGGGCTCGTCTGCGTGGTGCGCAGCACGCGGCGCTGTCGGATCGGCCAGGTGTGTGAACAGATGCCGGCACGCTTTCGTTATCAATCGGGTCCGCTGATCTGGTCGGCGATCCTCGGCGTGACCAGTGTGCTGTTGTTTTTGTTCCAGCATGTCTTGTGGTTGGTGATTCCCGGTCTTCTTGCCTTGATTGGCTACTATCTGCTCTATCCGCTGCAGCAGCGGCTGATCATGGGCGGGGTGTCGAGCGATGCCTCGGCAGCGTGGGTCAGCGGTGGTGCGATCACTGTTGGTGGTGGGGCCATGTTGCTGGCCTTCCCTTGGTTCAGCGCGCATCTGGTTTCATGGCAACAGTCTGGCGGACGTTACGTGCAGGGTGGATTGCATCTGATTGTCGATACATTGCAGTGGCTCGAACAGAGCTATTCGTGGATGGCCAAAGCGCATTTGAGCCGGCAGCTGCTGGCTAACTTGGCTGAACTCGGCGACCGCCTCGTTGGCACCTATCTAGCGTCAGCACTGATGACGGCTGCGGCTTGGGTACCGTCTTTGTTATTGGTGCCGTTTCTCGTGTTTTTCTTTCTGCGAGATGGGGGACGCTTCAAGATGTTCCTAGGGCGAGCCGTTCCGAATGCGTTCTTTGAACGGACGTTGTATTTGCTTGACCGCGTTGATCATACGGCACGCCAATATTTTCAGGGGCTGATCAAACTCACGCTGCTGGATGCGTTCTGTCTGGCAGGCGGGTTGTGGCTGATCGGTGTATCAGCGCCGCTGGTGCTGGGTTTGCTCACCGCTGTGCTGGCCTGGGTGCCCTACATCGGCTCGATCTTTGGGTGCGTTCTGGTCGTCATGGTGGCAGCAACTGATTTCCCGGGAAATCCGGCGATAGCTTACGCGACGGTTGGCTTGTTCGTGGGCGTGCGATTGCTTGACGATTTTCTGTTCATGCCAATGACGATCGGGCGCAGCCTAAAACTGCATCCGCTGCTGACGGTGCTCATGATCTTTGTGGGAGGCGCTGTCGCCGGTGTTGCCGGATTGATGCTGGTGTTGCCCGTGTTGGGGGTGGCGAAAGTTTTGGGTGAAACCGTCGGCGAAATTGTTACCGATCCGCGCCTAAGGGCTCGACATGTATATGCACGGAACCTGATGCGCCGTAAGGCGACTTGCGATCTCGGTTGTTGATGTTTACCAGCATTTTTGCCACTGCCGGGATCGAGAATCCAGAGTAAAATTCACCCATGAGCTATCAAGTCTTGGCGCGCAAATGGCGGCCGAAATCCTTCGAAAGTCTGGTTGGGCAGGAACACGTCGTTCGGGCGCTGACACACGCCTTGAACGATCAGCGGCTGCATCATGCCTATTTGTTCACCGGCACCCGCGGGGTGGGCAAGACGACGAGATCGGAAGAGCACACGTCTGAACTCCAGTCACCTGAAGCTATCT
>CAYUYI010000064.1:0-9240 GCA_964448995.1 uncultured Propionivibrio sp.
TTCCCGCCGCGCTGGTTTACACGGCGGCAGCCTTCTGGCTCTGGCGTCGCATCCGACCGCTTGAGATGCCACGCTCGGGCCGCTGGATCGTGCTGGCAACGATCACGGCCGCACTGGTACTCCCCCCGGTATACAAGATCGGACGCAAGGGGGGCGGTTTCAGCGTATTGATGGAAGCGACAGCAAATCGCATGGAACCGGCCGTCCCCTGGCAATTTGTGATCGGCGCCCTTCACTACCGAACGCAACTCGCCGAAATGCAGCGACTCATTCAGGAAAGCGAAAGCATTCCGCCGATTGCCAATCTCAAGGACGCCCATGCTGGCAAGGCACAAACCCTGGTGCTTGTCATTGGCGAATCGACCACGCGCCAGCACATGAGCCTCTACGGATACGCGCGCCCAACCACCCCGAAACTCGAGGCCTTGCGCGAGCAACTTACCGTATTCAATGAGGTCTTCGCCTCCCGCCCCTACACGATCGAAGCCTTGCAGCAAATACTCACCTTCGCCGACCAGGAAAACCCGAACCTCTACCTCACCCGGCCATCACTGATGAAGATCATGAAACAGGCCGGCTACAAGACGTACTGGATTACCAACCAGCAGACGCTGACCAAGCGCAACACCATGCTGACCAGTTTTTCGGAGCAGATGGACGAACAGTACTACCTCAACCACAGCCGTTCGCAAAACTCCTACAACTTCGATGAAGAGGTCTTCGCCCCCTTCCAGCGGATTCTCGACGATGGTGCCGAGCGCCGTCTCATCGTCGTCCACCTGCTCGGCACGCACATGCGTTACAAATTCCGCTATCCGGAGGAATACGAAGTCTTCAAAGACCGGAAAGCCCTGCCCGATTGGGTCACTTCGGATCAGCTGACGCTGATCAACGAATACGACAATGCGGTGCGCTACAACGACCACGTCGTTTCAACACTCATCGAACGGCTCGGCGCTGCGGGCGGGAAAACCTTGATGGCGTATTTCTCCGACCACGGCGAAGATGTCTTCGATACGCCGCCACATGATTTTGTCGGTCGCAACGAGGCCAAGCCGACCGTGCCGATGTACGCCGTGCCCTTCTTCGTCTGGCGCTCCGAGGCCTGGAAAAACGAAGATCCGAAACCGCTCGACCGGTACCGCGACCGCCCGTATCAACTTTCGCACTTCATCCATACCTGGGCCGACCTGGCCGGATTGCGCTTCGACGGTTTCGATGCCACCAAGAGCCTGGTCAATCCGGCTTTTCGCGAACGTCCCATCCTTGTCGGCAACCCGGACACCCCGCAAGGGCTGACCGACCTGCACGCCCTATCGGCCAGACAAGGGAAAAAACCGGCGCTCAGTGGCTCAACGTCGCCTCGACAAGAATCCACAACGCCGTCCCGGCCAGCAACGCCGCCATCGAAAGATTGAAGGCGCGCAAGGCCAGCGGGTCGTGCAGGCGGTGGCGCAAACGATCGCCTGCCACGGCCCAGACCGCGACGCAGGGCAGGTTCACGGCAATGCAGACCAGTGCCAATGACGCCGCTGTCCACCAGCCGCTGCCGCTGGGCAGGAACAGGATCGCCGTGTTCACGCCCATCATCCACGCTTTGGGATTGACCCACTGGAACAACGCCGCACCGACAAAACCCAGCGGTTGCGTCCGCTGCCCCTGGCCGGGCTCGCCGGCACGGGCCTGGCGCCAGGCCAGCCAAAGCAGATAGCCACATCCCGCACCGACCAGCACCTGGCGCAATGCCTCCAGCCAGGCCAGCATCCACGCCAGCAGACCGGCGACAATGCAGACTTGGAAGCCATGCCCAATGCTGACGCCGAGCATATGCGGCACCGTCCGGCGAAAGCCAAAATTGACACCGCTCGCGGCCAGCATCAGGTTGTTCGGTCCGGGCGTCACGGACATCGTCGCCACATAGGTCAGCAGCGGCAGATCGGCAATCATGGCGATTTCCTCCTGGTTTCGAGGACACCACTCTAGGCAAGCACCCACGACGGTTACAGTACCAACGATAATGATATATACTGGACACAGATAAATAATTCGTACGCTGTATCCACGACAAATCACGTCCGCTGTACCCCCGCCATGACCGAACCACACGTCTTGTACGAAGCTCTGGCCGACGAATTCCAGACGGCCATCGACGACGGCCGCCTGCCGGCCGGCGTGCGGCTGCCATCGATCCGCGAAACTGCACGCAGCCGCCAGCTCAGCATCAACACGGTACTCGCCGCCTATCATCAACTCGAAGCCCGCGGCCAGGTGGAGGCCAGGCCACAATCCGGCTACTTCGTCCGCGCCCGATTGCCGGCCCCGCAGCCAACGCCGCTACCGCTGCGCGCCGAGCAGTCCATCGGCGCCGACAGCGCAGTGCTCGACCGCATCACGGCCGTCATGGCCGCACAGGCGAATCCGGACACCATCGATCTATCGCTGGCCTGTCCGAAAAACAGCGACGCGTACCCGGGCAAGACTTTCAGCCGATTGCTCGCCGATTTCGCCCGTCGCCGCCCGGAATTGCTGACCGATTATTCGCTACCGCCCGGACCGCTTCGGCTGCGCCGCGAAATCTGTCGTCACGCGCGCGATCTCGGCATGACGCTGGAAGCCGATGACATTATCCTGACCAACGGCTGTATGGAAGCGCTGCAACTCGCACTACGCGGTGTGACTCGCCCCGGGGACACGGTCGCCATTGAGTCGCCGACCTATTTCAACCTCGTCTCGCTGATCGACCATCTTGGCCTGCGCGCCATCGAGGTGCCCACCGACCCCGATCGCGGCATCTCGCTCGACGCGCTCGAATTGCTGCTTTCCGAAAAACGCATCCAGGCCATCGTCACCATGCCGAACGTTCATAACCCGCTTGGCACCGGCATGCCCGAGGCAGCGAAACGACGGCTGGCCCAACTGGCCCGGACCTATCGCGTGCCGGTCATCGAAGACGCCTTGTACGCCGAACTCCAGTACACCGCGCCGCTGCAGCCGGCGGTGAAGGCTTTCGACAGCGACGGCTGGGTGATCGTCTGCACCTCCTACACCAAGACGCTGGCGCCGGGTTTCCGCGTCGGCTGGATGAGCGCCGGGCGTTTCCGGCAACGCATTGCCGCGCTGAAGTTCAGCGCTTCGATGGCACAACCGGCTCTCCTCGGCGAAGTACTCGGCGCTTACCTCGAAAGCGGCGGCTACGCCCAGCACCTCCGGCGTTTGCGGCGCATCAGTGCGGCGCAGGTGAATCGTCTGTGCGGGCTGGTCAACGAACATTTTCCGTCGGGCACGCGCGCCGCCCGCCCCACCGGCGGGTTCCTCGTCTGGGTCGAGTTGCCGGAAGGATGCGATGGTAACGCCCTCTGCGATCAGGCGCTCGAATACGGCATCACCATCACGCCCGGCAGCCTGTTTTCGCCCTCAGGCCGACATCGCCGCCACATCCGCCTCTCCGGTTGCCACAATTTCTCGGATCGGCACATCCACGCCCTGCTGACGCTCGGCACACTGGCCAAACATCAGCAAGAACGCTGAAATCGCTCAGAGTCCGAACGCTTCGGCGGCACCCAACAAGGTTGCGACGCCGAGCACGGCAAAAATAGCCGCGGCGATGCTATGCACCAGCCGCACCGGCATGCGGTGAGCGATGCGATCCCCAAGCAGCACGGCCGGCACGTTGGCGATCATCATACCCAGTGTCGTCCCCGTCACCACGGTAAAGAACGCCTGATACTGTGCGGCCAGCGCCACTGTCGCCACCTGCGTTTTGTCGCCCATCTCGGCCAGGAAGAAGGCAATCAGCGTCGTTCCGAACACGCCGAAACGCGCGAGCTTCGCATCATCTTCATCGAACTTGTCCGGAATCAGTGTCCAGATGGCCATACCGATGAAGGAAACACCAAGAATCCAGCGCAGGGTTTGCGCATCCAGCATCGACGTCACCCAGTTGCCGACGGCACCGGCAAACGAGTGATTGGCCAGCGTCGCCGCCAGAATGCCGAGGATGATCGGCACCGGCTTGCGGAACTTGGCAGCAAGAATAAAGGCGAGGAGTTGGGTTTTGTCGCCGATTTCGGCGAGGGCGACGATGCCCGTTGAGACGAGGAGCGCTTCCATGAAATCACCACGGCCGGAAAAAACGAATGACCACGCGACACCTCCGGCCAAACGGGAAGTCGGGTGGTCAAAGGTCTTGCCAAGCACGGGAACTGCTTGCGCCATGCCCTGCCGGACAAGTGTGTTGACGCAAGCCTCTTCTGGATCGAGAGCGGCTACTCCCCAATGACGGGGGCGAAGTATATGGATATCGGACCGGGTTGTCCAGTCAGCGGTCGGCCCCCGTCAGTTGGAAAGCGGCCCAATAGAATGGATGCGGGTTACGGCGCAGCGCGGCAATTTCTGCCCGGCGCAAGGCCTCCGCGTTATCCACGCCCAGACGCAACGCATCGTAGAAGCCTTTCATCAACTCACCGGTCGCCTGATCATCGACCTGCCACAGGCTGGCAACGATGCTGCGCGCGCCGGCATAGAGAAAACCGCGCGTCAAACCAACGACGTCATCACCGTTCTCGATACGGCCCAGCCCGGTTTCACAGGCCGACAAGGTCACCAGATCGGCAGCGAGGCGCATCGAATACAGCTCGCCAACCGTCAACTGTCCATCCTCCGCCCCCTCGCCCGCCAATAGCAAGGCCGAGCGCAACGGCGCCGTCGCATCGAAGCGGCCATGGCTGGCCACATGCAGATAGCGGAAGTCGCCGGCGTACTGCCGGAACGCCGCCTTGCTCGCCGCCGCCCGAGTCAGCGCACGCGACCGGGGCATCATGCGCACAATCGATTCCGCTTCGGCTTGGGCAAACGCCAGATCGTAGCGCGCATTGTTCAAATCGGGATTGCCGAACGCGAGAATGTTTCCGGCCTGGTTGCCCGAACGGGATTTAAGGAAGGCAAGAACGCTCGCGGCCGGCACCAGCCGTAGACGATAACGCTCGACGAGAAACTGCTGGCCATCGTGCAAGGCATTGAAAGGCAGATAGTGCAACGCGCCGTGCGCGATGATGGTGAGTGTGCCAGCGGGGGGCAACGCATCGAGCGGGGCGATCAGCCGCGCATGCAGCCGACGGGCATCTTCGCGCCACGCTTCGCCTTTCGCGCTTTCGATCGACTTGCGGAACGACTGGACTTCTTCGACCAGCCCCTGCGCGGAAAGGACGCGAACCTGAACGCCTGACGCGTTCATTACGAACGCATAGAGTTCCTGGCTGCTACCCCCGTAATAGTATTCGACGAGCGATTCGTCCGCGGCCAGCCGTTTGCGCAACTCGCTCAGCGCGGGCGTCGTCACCGTCACCAGCGACGCCAGCTCTGGCGCACGTTGGGCCAGTTGCGAACGCACTTCCATGGCGACGCTACGTGTCTGTGTCTTCAGACGATCATCCAGTGCGAACGATTGTGTTTCGGCGGCATCGGCGCGCGCCAGCAAGGCATGCACCTGATCAGCCGAGCCGCCCTCGACCGCGAAATCGGTCTTCGCCGCCAGCATGTCGACAAGCGCCCGCGCCTTGGCGCGCTCGACGTAACCCAAGGCCGCTTCGCCCTGCCCCATTCTGACGAGAAGGGCGATGGCGCGCTCGTAGACCTGCTGCTTGTCGCCGACGAAGCCGATCTTGCTTGATTCCGCACTGATCGTCGACCGCTGCTGCTCGATGATGTTGATCGCCTGCCGATAGTAATCGAGGGCTTGCTCGCGATTGCCTGCCTGTTCGAGCGCGCGTCCGTAGTCAAACAGGATCACCCAGTACAGCCCACCCCGGCTTTGTGTTTGCGGCATGGCCATCAACCGCTCGTAGCCGCGCTTGGCGTCGGCCACTCGCCCCGCTTCGAAACGGCATTTGTTGAGGATGAAGAGCTTGGGCAACTGATCGTAGGTGAAGACGCTGTCGCCCGGTTTCACCGCCCCCGTAATGAGCGTCGCCGCTTCCATGAACGCCCTCAACCCGGCCAGTTCATCATCCTTTTCAATCACCGACAGGCACTTGGCGTAGTCGCCAAGCGCGAGATGCGTGCGTGCCAACCCGGTGAGTTTGGGCGTACGCACGGCGCCCATGAAGCCGGAACTGGTTTCATCCAGAATCGTCAGATAGTGCCGCGCCTGCTCACGATCGCCTTTCAGGGCGTACGCCAGGGCGAGCGCGCTGAGTGGATAGATGCGCATCTGCTCGCCGATCCGTTTGCCGAGCAGATAATCATACGATTGCCTGGCCGTTTCGATCGCCTCGTCGTAGCGTCCGAGATCGATATACGCATCCGCGCGGATCGACTGCAACATCCAGGACACATCGCCGCCAACGATGAAACCGCCGCGATCGCCTTTGGCTGCATTGCGGTCAGCCTGATCGAGACAGGGAAACAGCTTGTTGTATTTCTTGAGCTGATAGTAGGCCGAGCACAGATAGATGAGTTTTGAGGTTCCCGCCGATTGCAAATCCGGCAACTGCGACTCCAGATAGGTTTCGAGTTCAGCGAATCGCGACCCCCAATACAATTCGTTGTCGCGCGGGACCATCACATTGGCGCACCCCGAGAGCATGACAAGCCCCCCCAGCAGCGCAAGCCGGAACATTGCCCGGAACCAACCAATGATCGGCGTCACGCAGAGAGATCGCCTCATATCCGACCTCGAAAAACGTCTTATGAGGGAATTATAGACAGCGCCGAACGGAACCGCTCTGTGCGGTCAAGTATCGTTTCACCCCAACGCCGCGCGCAGCTTGGGCCACAGCAGATTCAAGGCCAACCCGCTCAGCACCAGGGCAGCGGCGACGAGTTTCCACGCGGGCAGCGGCTCGCCCAGATAGAGGACAGAGGCGCCGATGCCGAAAACCGGCACCAGTAGCGCCATCGGGGCGATGGTCGCCGCCGGGTAACGCGCCAGCAACCAGCCCCACGCCGCATAGCCGAACAGCGTATTGCCCCACGCTTGCCAGGCGATCGCCGCCCACGCCGACAGCGGGGAATGCAGCACGCCCGCGACCATGGCGTCCCACCCCTCGACCGCGAATGACAATGCGAACAGCGGCGGAATCGCGAACGCACTCGACCAGACGACGTAGGCCAGCATGTTTGCCGGCGCACCGCGCTTGGCCGCGATGTTTCCGCCAGCCCAGGCGAACGAGGCCAGAAGCACCATCAGCAGCCCGACGACCGTCGTCGTTCCATCCGTGTGCGCCAAAATCGTCACGATGCCCGATGTTGCCAACAACAACGCGAACCACTGAAACCCCCGGACCCGCTCACCGGCCATCAGCATCGACAGGCCGATGGTGAAGAACACCTGTGTCTGGACCACCAGCGAAGCGATCCCCGGCGAGATGAAACGGGTCATCGCCATGTAGAGCAGACCGAACTGACCAACGCCAATCAAGACGCCATAAAGCGCGAGATTCTGCCAACTCACTGCGGGGCGGGGCAGGAAAAACATCGCAGGAACCAGCGCCAGGGTAAAGCGCAATGCGGCAAACAGCAGTGGCGGCAGCTCACCGAGGGCCAACTTGATGACGACAAAATTCGTCCCCCACACGGCAACCACCGCGAGGGCAAGAAAGAAGTGACGCAAAGGCAGGGCAGCGTGCATGGAAAACTCGGCAAAAATCAATCACGAAGCGAGACGGAACAGTCGTTACCGCACCACAGGCTCAACAGCCCATGATCATTTCACGAATGGCCGAGCCCCTGGCAAATCGTCGTCATCGCCTGTACCGCACCGACCGGCAGATGGTAGGTCACGTAGGAACTCAAGCGCGTGCCAGCCGGGTTGATTTCCACCGTGGGAATGCCTTTTCGGGCGGCACTCAACACCGGTTCAGCGATGTAGGGAAAGACCGCCGTCGTTCCGATCACGAACATCATGTCGAAACCGGCATCCAGTTCCTCGTACAAACGCTCGATGGCGAGCGAAGGCAATTGTTCGCCGAAGAGCACCACCGCCGGACGCACAACGCCGCCGCACTGCCCGCAATGCGGCGGCACGGCGCGGTCAGCAAGACTGGCCGGTTGGCCGCAACGCATGCAGTAACGCCGATCCAGCGTGCCGTGAATTTCGATCAGATTGGTCGTACCGGCCTGACCGTGCAACCCGTCGATGTTCTGGGTTAGCACCACCACTTGGTGCGTGCGCTCAAGGGCGGCAATGGCATCGTGCGCGGCATTCGGCTTGACGCCGTGGCAGTTGTGCTCAATCTGCGTCAGGTACTTCCAGGTGATGTCGGGGCGAACCGCCAGGCATTCGCCCGACAGGGCTTCCTCGATTTCAAGGCCGTCCTCGGTGGATTCGCCGTTATACAACCCGCCCACACCGCGATAGGTTGGCAGCCCCGAATCCGCGGAGATACCGGCCCCGGTGATGAAGAGGACGCGCTTCGCTTCCTTCAGGGTGCTCGCGATCGTGCCACAATCTTTCGCCACGGCTGCAGACAGACTCATGTCAACCTCGTTGATAACGCGTTAATTCGTCAAGCCAAACCTGTTTCTCGGTTTCACTCACGAACGAGGCAACGAAGGCATTGCGCGCGATCTGCGCGACATCCGCCTTCCCCAAACCGAGCGCCTCAGCCGTTGCCGTGAAATTACGGTTGATATAGCCACCAAAATAGGCCGGATCATCGGCATTGATCGTCACACAGGCGCCGGCGCGCAACAGGCGCCCCAAATTATGGTCGCGCAGGTCACGCACGACGCAGAGTTTGAGATTCGACAAGGGGCAAACCGTCAGCGGCACCTGCTCGCGGATCAGCCGCGCCATCAGCGCGGGATCCTCTTCGGAACGCACACCGTGATCGATGCGTTCGGCGTGCAATTCATCCAGCGCGCCCCACACATACGCTGGCGGCCCTTCCTCACCGGCGTGCGCCACCGCGTGAAAACCGAGCTCGCGCGCTTTCGCGAACACCCGCGCAAACTTCTCCGGCGGATTGCCGACCTCGCCGGAATCGAGGCCGACGCCGATCCACAGATCGGCATACGATTCGCGCAGCGGCAACGCCGTTTCGAGCGTCGCCAAGGCATCGTCCTCGCTCAGATGGCGCAGGAAGCAGAGAATCATCCGGCTGGAAAAACCGTGTACCGCCTTCGCTTCGCGCAATGCACGCGCAATCCCGCCGAAGACCGTCGCCATCGGCACGCCGCGTACCGTGTGCGTCTGGGGGTCGAAAAAGATTTCGGCATGCCGCACGTTGTCGGCCACTGCAC